>VBPX01000031.1 GCA_005877075.1 Nitrososphaerota archaeon
ACACATTAATCTTAGAGTCATAGTCTACCTTAAATGAATGATAAATTCGTTTTAGATACCAGTGTAATAATTGACGGCAGGGTTAAAGATATCATACAAGATAAAATCGAACCCAATAGTGAGATAATAATTCCTATTGCTGTTCTTGATGAATTGCAGGCTCAGGCGTCAAGAAATAAGACACATGGAATAGAAGGCTTGCTTGAGATAAAAAAGATAAGGGATTTATGCAATGCAAGAAAAATAAGCTTAAATTTCATCGGAAATAGACCAACAATTGAAGAAATTAGATTAGCCAAACATGGAAGAATTGATGCCATAATAAAGGATATAGCTTTAGAAAAAAATGCAACGTTGATAACATGCGATTACATCCAACACCTGGCGTCAGAGGCACAGGGAATCAAGTCAATTCATATTAGTTCCACTAAAAGAGATTCAGAATTACAATTTGAAAAATACTTTGATAATGATACTATGAGTATTCATCTTAAGGAAGAGACCTGCCCTTTTGCAAAAAAAGGGGTACCGGGCAATCTAAAACTTGTACGCTTAGATGACAATATACTTTCAAGTGAAGAAATTTATAAAATTACAAAGGAAATATTAGAAGAGTCACGCTCAAAAAAAGGTTTCAAGGAGATCAGCAAAGAGGGAGCAACTGTAATTCAGTTAGGTAAATTTAGAATTGCAATTACAAAAGAGCCTTTTTCAGATAGGGATGAAATTACTATTGTTAGACCAATAGCAAAGTTGACATTAGAAGACTATGGACTGAGTGAAAAATTATTGGCTCGACTGACATCAGACGTAGAAGGAATAATTATTGCAGGGCCCCCTGGTTCAGGCAAGAGTACACTGGCGAGCAGTCTTGCAGAATTTTATGTTACTCAAAATAAGATTGTAAAAACTTTTGAATCACCTCGAGATTTGCAAGTACCAAAAGAAGTAACTCAATATGGGCCTCTTGAAGGAAGTTTTGAAAATGCTGTTGATATCTTGCTGCTAGTGCGTCCTGACTATACCATTTTTGATGAAATAAGAAGATACAGGGATTTTCAAGTATTTTCGGATATGAAGCTTGCTGGAGTTGGAATGATAGGAGTAATCCACGCAAGCAAACCTTTGGACGCAGTCCAGAGATTTATCGGCAGAATTGAATTGGGAATGATACCACAAATTCTAAACACAATAATCTTTATGGACGCAGGAATGATCAAGAAGGTATATGAAATTTCACTTACAGTAAAGGTGCCGTATAAAATGACCGAAGCGGATCTAGCTAGACCTGTTGTAGAAGTCAAGGATTTTTCAACTGGAGAAACAGAATATGAGATCTATACCTTTGGTGAAGAAAACGTCATTGTTCCGGTAGATAATCAGGATAACAGTGGGAATCAGAACAATATCTATAAACTTGCTGAATCAAAAATAAGAGATGTAATACGACGCTTTGACCCCAATCCGGAGATATCCATCATATCAGATAATAAAGTTAGAATTAAGGTCCAAAAAGACACAATTCCTAGAATAATTGGAAGAGGTGGTACCACAATCGGTGAACTTGAAGAAATGCTCGGAATAAGAATAGATGTCGAAATGAAAACTCCCACACTTGGCAAAGAAGTATATTTTGAAGTAAATGAATCTGGTAACGGAGTTGTTATAAAGTTAGATGAGGCAACAGTTGGTAACAAAGTTAATTTGTACATAGATGATGAATTTATATGTGCGAATCAGGTTGGAAAGAAATCCAGAATTAAAATAGACAAGAGGTCGGAGAGTGGTAGACAGATATTAAATGCAATCATAGCTGGACAAAAAATAAAAATTTTTCAAATTGACAACAATTAATTCCTGATAGAAATGATAGAAATAAAATAAGATACGTTTGTTGCGGCTACAATTAATTGTCCAGTCTAGTCTTTCAACTAATTCTGTAAATTGTCCCATCATCATAAGAGAGAACATAAAGATAGCCATCAGGCCCTGTTTTTATATCGGTTATTCCTGCAAAACCTTTCCCAAATATCAATGAATCTAGTTCATTATTATTGTCAACTACATGATCTGCCAATTCGGGTGTACCAAACTTAAAGTCAACTCTATCACCATTTAATACAAATCTGTACAGATTACCGGTGGTGATATCTCCTACAAATGCATTGTTTGCATATTCCATACCTAATTTATCAGAATTCAAAAATTCAATATCTGTAATGCCAATAGAACGCTTGAAGCTCAGTACGGGATCTCTATACTTTGAATTAGGAAAATTTACTAAATCGTTTTGCGTAATTCCACTTTGTGCAAGTGGCCCCATTGTTAGTTTCCAGCCACTATTAAATCCAGGAGTAACCATGTTAATTTCATCATATGCATTCTCGCCATTTTCTGTGTCCCACAAGTTTCCAGTAACAGGATCTATCCCAAGCCCAAAACTATTTCTTATTCCATAAGCTTGATACCAGTTTATTGGGTCTTTGGAATTGTCACTTTTGAAAGGATTATTAGGAGCAGGAGAACCATCACTTGGATTTGTTCTTAAAATTGCCCCACTAAAATCTGGATCTGGACCATTTATAATATTTTGATCTTTTCCATTCCGTTGTAACTCTCCAGTTACTGAATAAAGATATCCGTCTTTACTTACAGCTAATTTGCCTCCTTGATGATTAGTTGCAGGAGTTCCTGGAAGATCCATAAATACCTCTTGATTTGTCAACTGAGGTCCTACTCCCAAAGTATATTTGTATATTCTATTATTCACTTGCCCATCTTTTACAGTTGCATACAAAAATATATTTGAACCAACTTTTTCAATTCCTAATAATCCACGTTCATTTTTACTTTCAACTTTTAGCGATAGTAATGGCTGTGGTTGAAGTATTTCATTGCTAACGAGTTTGACATTTCCATCTTTTTCTAAAACTAGCAAGTTCTTATCATCTAAAAATAACATGCTGGTTGGAAATGAAAGTCCGGTTGCAAAAGATTCAACTTTTAGATCCGGATCTTTTACTGATGGTTGTGCATATAACAAATTATTTTGCAAAATCATAACAAGAGACAAACTGATCAATAAAAGGACAAAATGTTTTTTCATACTCGGAACAAATAAACTTTGTAACTATTATATTTTGCCTATTGTCATTTATTTTTTTATTTTATACTTCATTTTCTTCTGATAGGATTCCATCTACTAACAAAATGGTTCTTAATTGTCGTGCCAAATCAGTAACAGTGATTATACCAACTACCTTTCCCTCAGATAATATTGGCAACCTACGTATCTTATGATTGACCATTCGTTGTACAGCTACTTCTACTTGAGTATCAGGACTAGCATACGTTTGTATTTTTGACATTATTGTACCTACTTTAATCTTTGAAGAAACCAAATCCTTTGTACAAATTTTTTTGACAAAATCCTTTTCAGTGATTATACCAATAGGAACGTTTTCTCTCTCGACAATCAGAGAGCTTATTCGCTTTTCAGTCATAATTTTTGCTGCTTCATTGGCCATAATACCTTCATCTATGGATATGACTTTTTTTGTCATTATGTCCTGCACTCTGTCATTCAATATTCAATCTTGATAATCATCAAAATAAAAACTTAAGTGCTCGCATAACATTTACAAAGATTTTTCGTTTTAATATCTAGCAAATTTACTTTGAAATTGAAGAGGTAAAGGGAATTAATTCTGGCAAATTTTGGTATTTCATATTAATATCTGATGCCTTTTCCTTTGAATTTTTATACTTGACTATGATTTACCAACTATTTTTAAATCGAAATGTTTAGTAGATATCAAATAATTGTAGGAAACCAGCTGGATATTAGGTGATGAATGGGAGAATCTGGCTTTACAAATAAATTAAAATTACTAGCACTTGTCATAACCGTTAGACATTAAGTGAAAGTAGGAATAGTTGTTTTTCCAGGAAGTAACTGTGACCGAGATGTATATCATGTTTTAAACGAAGTTCTAGGAATAAGTTCCCAGTATGTGTGGCATACTGATACATCGATAGATAATTATGACGCCCTAATTTTACCAGGAGGGTTTTCATATGGGGATAGATTACGAGCTGGTGTAATAGCTGCTCAAAGTCCAATACTTGAAGAAATAAAGAAAAAAGCAGAGAAGGGATTGCCTATTCTTGGAATTTGCAATGGTTTTCAAATACTAGTGGAAGCCGGGTTGCTTCCTGGTGCCCTAGTAAAAAATACTAGTTTACAATTTTCTTGCAAGTGGCTGAAGATTGAAGTCTTAAATGTCAATACACCGTTTACCAATTTGTTCAAACTAAATGACCAAATCAATATCCCGATTGCACATGGAGAAGGTAGATATGTGGTAGATAAGGACCAGCTCAAGCACCTTTATAAAAACAATCAGATTGTTTTTAAATACAAAGATGGGAATCCAAATGGTTCTACCGAAATGATTGCAGCGATATGTAACGAAGATGGAAATGTAATGGGACTGATGCCACATCCTGAACGTGCAACAGAATCAATACTTATTCCTAATGAAACAAATAGCAATGCCAGATTGATATTTCTATCATTAGAGAATTTTTTATCCAATCTTGTTAGAAATTGAATTTATCGATATACAATGCTAACTAGAGAAGAAGAAAGATATCTGGTAAAAAAATTAGGCAGGAGACCTAATTTATTAGAAACTGATATGATAGATGCGGAATGGTCTGAACACTGCTCGTATAAATCATCTAGAAAATATATTAGATTATTACCATCAAATGGTAAAAGAGTAATTGTTGGACCTGGATATGATGCAGGAGTATTGGATTTAGGAGATAATCATGTTCTAACTGTACATATAGAAAGTCACAATCATCCATCTGCAGTTGAACCACACGGAGGCGCTGCTACTGGAGTGGGTGGAGTGATAAGGGACATAATCTCAATGGGAACGCGGCCCATCGCATTACTTAATGCTTTACGATTTTCCGCTCTTGATGAAGATAATGCTGCATCAAAGTCAAAATGGTTATTCAAAAACGTTGTAAAGGGGATTGCAGACTATGGTAATTGTATCGGCATACCCACAGTTGGCGGCGACATTGAATTTGATAATTCCTTTAAAGATTATTGTTTGGTGGACGTGGCGGCGATAGGACTTGGCAAAAGGGATGAAATTATTTCTAATCACGCAGATGAAGGCGATCTTATCATACTTGCGGGTAACCCCACCGGCAAAGATGGAATTCGAGGAGCATCTTTTGCTTCAAAATTGCTCGATGAAGAGGATAGATCGGCAGTTCAAATACCAGATCCCTTTTTGGAAAAATTGTTAATTGAAGCAACAATTGAGGCAGTAAAGAGTAATTGCATTAGCGCAATAAAGGACCTAGGGGGAGGAGGATTGTCATGTTGTTTATCAGAATTGTCCCATTTGGTTAGAAAAGGATTTGAAATTGAATTATCATCCGTACATACAAAGGTAACTGGTCTATCGCCAAATGAAATCATGATTTCAGAATCACAAGAAAGAATGATCTATATCATAAATAAACAAAAACTGTCTACTTTTACCAAAATATTTGACAAGTATGGAATAACGTACTCAATTATTGGTAAAGTACATGGTCAGGATAATCTTAGTATACTTTTTCACGGTAACGCAATAGCTGACATTTCTTGTAATTTGATGGTAAACGCACCGCTTAATAATAGAAAATCGAAGAGACCCGAATATTTAAAAACAATAAAAAAGAAAATTGGGTTGGAAAAAATAAGTGATTACAATAAGATTCTGCTACGCATGCTATCGAATCCAAATATTGGCAACAAAAATTGGGTTTACCAACAATATGACCATGAGGTTGGATTGAGGACTATAATAAAACCAGGTTCAAACGCATCTGTTATCAAAATCAATGACAACAAATTTGTGTCTATGAAATTGGATGGAAATTCTAAGCACTGTTATCTTGATCCGTATTACGGTACAATGGGTTGTCTATCCGAAGCATGTAGGAATGTTATATGTACTGGTGCAGAACCAATTGGAATTTTAGATCATCTACAGTTTGGAAGCCCAGAGAATCCCGAAATATTTTCAACATTCAAGGACTCGATTGATGCAATTATAGATTTTTGTAATCATATGAAAATCCCTGTGGTTGGAGGGAAAGTTAGCTTTTACAACGAAACAACGAATTCACCAATTAAACCGTCACCAGTAATTGGTACTATTGGATTGATTAAGGAGCGATCACACATTACTACAAATATTCCAGTTATTGGAGATACCCTGTTTATGTTAGGCCAAACATATGAGGAATTGGGCGGTTCTGAATATTTTGATTCATATGTCCATACCAAGCACGGAAAAGTGCCAAAAGTAGATTTAGAGATTGATAAAAAAAATGACCTGTCAGTGTTGCGGATAATTCAGAAAGGACTTGCAGATTGCGTGCATGACTGTTCCAAAGGAGGAATAGGTACAGCATTGGCCGAATTGGCCATTTCCAGCAAGCTAGGATTAAATGTTGATTTGAAAAAAATTCCAAATAATTGTTCACGTCATGATTACTTGCTCTTTTCCGAAAGCCAATCTAGATTCATAATCGGCACCCGAGAACCTGAAAAAGTAAAAAAGACATTGAGTAGTAAGAATTGCACTTTCTCTGAAATTGGTAAAATCAATGTAAGCAATATTCTAAACTTAAACTACTCTGGGAAGAAAATAATAAATTTATCCATTGGTGATTTGATTTATAGTTATAACAGAATTAATCAAATTATGGATGGAAATTAAAAGTCACGAATTTATGTGGAGTAAATCTTATTTAAATCCGTCTCGAAGGAAAGATCGATAATGGTACATGAGAATTGTGGCGTCGTTGGTTTTTTTTCACTAAGTGGAAATAATGTAATACCATATGTGATTGATTCTTTGCGATCTCTCCAGCATAGGGGGCAAGAGGCATGGGGATTTGCAGTACCTTCAAAATCGCCGTACAAAAGACTAGGTCTAGTTTCAGCATCAAGAAATTTTAAAACCATTATTAAAAAATTCAATTCTCATGCTGCAATTGGTCATGTGAGATACTCCACATTTGGAAAGAGTAATCTAGCTAATGCACAGCCATTGAAGGTAAGAGATCTTTGCATAGCACATAATGGAACCATTGCCAATGTGGAGGAGTTATCGAATATGGTGGGGGGTTGTACTTTTTCACCTCAAACAATGACTGATACTTTATTGGCAGCGCAAAGATTGATCATGCATCTCGAAAAAAATGATAACATGATTCAAGCTCTTCGTGTCTTAAAGGAAGAAATGATAGGCTCTTTTTGTTTTACCCTTCTAACAGATGATGGATCCGTTTATGCAGTCCGTGATACTCGTGGGTTTAGACCCCTTGTATTGGGATATATTGAAGAATCAAATACCTATATGATATCTTCTGAATCATGTGCTATCGATACCATTGGTGGGAAGCTTCTTGGAGATATACAACCCGGAGAATTATTGAAACTGAGCTTAAAAGGTATAGAACGTCAACAGTTTTCTACAAGTGAGTATCATTCTCATTGTGCTTTTGAATTTACATATTTTGCTCATCCAAGTAGCATTATAGAAGGAGTGAACGTTTATGAGGCAAGAAAAAAAATGGGTCACTTTTTGGCTAGAAAATATCCAATTAATGATGCAGATGTGGTTATCCCTGTCCCTGATTCCGCTAGACCGGCGGCACTAGGATATGCAGAAGAATTAGGAATTCACTTTGAAGAAGGGCTATTGAAGGACAGATATCGAAAAAAAGGCTCTATGAGAAGCTTTATTGAACCTTATCCTGGTGAACGGATTGAGATTAATAAAGGAATAATTCCAATCCCAGAAGTTATCAAAGGAAAAAACGTAGTAGTAATAGATGATAGCATAGTGAGGGGCACAAGCTCACAATCCATTATAAAGATTCTTCGTTCAGCAGGCGCATCAAAAATATCGCTTATTGTTACCTTTCCACCTATCAAGTATCCTTGCTATGCAGGAATTGATTTTCCATCACAAGAGGAGCTTTTGGCATTTCAGAATCAAAAGCAAGATGATGGTAATATTGAATCAAAGGTTGCTGAAAGTATTGGTGCAGATAAAGTAATTTATAATGATACCATTACATTGGCACAAGCAATTGGTATTGATGAGAAAGAATTGTGTTTTTCGTGTTCTACTGGAAACTATAAACCCTTGGGGATAAAGCCTATTTTCAGGACTCGTGCCCAAGTCAAAGGAGATTTGGGTTAGTAGATTAACTAATTAAAGATCGATTTTTAATATTCAAATTACTAACATGTGTTACTAAATTGCTTAAATATTTGAATATCCAATTAATTCGAATTGAAAAGAATAAATATTATTCTTATTAGTGTTGCAGGAGCTATTTTACTGTCATTTTTGTCGTATCTTGTTATTCAATATTATCAACGCCCGGATTATTCATTGCAGGTGGACGCGATGCGAGAAGATCAATCTCTCTTTGTAAATAGCAGGATAATTCTCACGAATGTGGGTAAACTACCTGTTAATCATGTTATTGCCTACTATGGAATTAAGAACGAAACAATTCAAACTATCAATCCTGGTGAAAAAATATCGCTATCGCCACCAGAAGGGAGTAATTTGAATTCTGTAAGAATCATTGCAGACAACGGAATAAACATAACCACAGGATACAGAACACCAATAAAAATGCCTGGAATGATGGGCTCCTAGCAAAAATTGGACTATTTCTTTCTCAATCTAAGTAGATAAAGGAAAGTAATTTACAATTTCTAAGGTTATTTTCAAAGGTTGACAACTTAATGTAAGATCATAAAAAATCATGACATTAAAATAGCTGATTGCGAATTTTTTTCTATTGAAAAATTCAGTATTCAAGACCTTGTGTCAAGACATAATTAAGCTTGATCCATCAATTAGGTCTGCAGGAATTACAAACGAAGATGGCATAATATTGCACACCAGCCACCGTAAAGGTATCAAGCCGTTTCTTTCTTCTGAAGAGAGAGCTCAATACGCTATTACTGCAGCTACTAGGCAATTTACTCGGTTAAGGTGGGAAGTACTATTGGGAAAAATACAATATGCGATTTCTCACTACTCAAAACTTATTCGAGCTACCATCCCCATAACTGATGATAACAGAAAATTATCATATGTAATCTTACTCTCTCTTGATGCAGGAACAGATAATTTTCATGAAATTATAATTGAAAAAATAATCCCGTTGATTAAGTCGAAAAAATATGACCTTCTCAATGGTTAAGGTTTGAATTTTTTTATTTTGCAGAAAAGCCACCGTCAATTGTCAAGGTTGTTCCTGTGATCCAATTTGCATCATCTGAGCACAAGTAAACAACAGCGCCAGAAATATCACTAGTATTTCCTATCCTTCTCAAAGGAAATGAAGATTCTAGGAATTCTTTAGATTTTTCATCCTGCAAATAAGGCTCAATCATGGGGCTCCTAATTGTGGATGGTACTATACAATTACATCTAATTCCGTATGGCCCATATTCTACTGCAATACTTTTTGTAAACATTATGATACCAGCTTTGGTAGCACCATAAATTGATAGAGGTACGTTTGGAATTGCCCGGATTCCTAGCAATGAAGAGATATTAACAATACTGCCAATTTTTTTCGCCATTATGATTGGTAGAACCGCCTTAGTCATCTGAAAAGTACCAATCAAATTTGTTGAAATAAGATTTTCCCATTGATCTTCACTCATCAAGTGAAATAGTGTTGGATCGTTTAGGAGGCCGGCATTATTTACAAGAATATCTATAGTATCAAATGACGATAATGTTTGTTCAATTACATTTAGAACTTCAGCTTCTTTAGTGATATCCGCACTTACAGCAAGTAAATTATCACTTTTATCAATATTTGAAATAACTTTTGTTAATTTAGAACGATCTCTGCCGACTAGAGTCACTTTACAACCTTCGTCAACAAGACGCTCGGTTGTAGATTTTCCTACTCCTCCTCCTGCACCTGTTACAATTGCAACTTTTCCTTTAAGTTTCATATCATTTCATACATCTATAATCTTTTAAAGTTTAAAGAAATATAGATACTTTAAATTTCTAATAAATTTGTATTTCATAGATGAAAAATTCGTTTGATAATTTGCAGCTCTCTCCTAATGATATTACATTAGGAATCATTGGAGGAGGACAACTTGGCAAGATGATTGGAATTGAAGCAAAAAGAATGTCATTAAGACTTGCCTACCTCGATCCTGACAAGGATTGCCCTGCTTCAACCCTTGCAGATAAGTTGATAGTTAGTGACTATAGAGATAAGAAATCCATATTTGAATTAGCAAAAATAACTGACGTTCTAACCTATGAAATTGAGCTTGCAAATTCTTCTGTTTTAAAAGAACTGGAATCCAGAGGCTTTGCAGTGCATCCTGATTCTGGTGTATTAAATATAATCCAAAATAAATTAAGACAAAAGAGATTTCTTAAAGAAAAAGGAATTCCAGTTCCAGATTTTGAAGAGGTTACTTCATTTGAACAAGCAAAAAAAATTTGTAATAAATTTGGTTATCCGCTTGTGCTAAAAGCATGCGAAGATTCCTATGATGGCAGAGGTAATTTTCTCATAAAATCTGCCAATGATGTAAACAGAGGAATTCAATACTTTGAAGGAAGAAGATGCATGATTGAAAAATTCATTCATTTTGTAAAAGAAGTATCAGTAATGGTTGCCCGTAATACAAAAGGACAGATAGAATCTTTTCCAGTAGCTGAAAATATTCATACAAACAATATTCTGGACACCACCATTGTTCCAGCTAGGATTAATGGTAAAGTGGTATCTAGGGCAAAGTCAATTGCAGAAAAAGTTGTCAAATCTTTCAAAGGCGTGGGGGTATTTGGAATCGAAATGTTCCTTGCAAATGATAAATTGATGATAAATGAAGTAGCACCAAGACCACATAATTCAGGTCATTATTCGATTGAAGCATGCAGTGTATCTCAATTTGAACAACACATACGCGCTATTCTTGGCCTCCCATTAGCAAGACCCAGATTGATGTCTCCTGTAGTTATGATGAATATCTTGGGTAGTCCTAAGTATACTGGAGAATATTTTTTTAAAGGAATTGATAAAGCATTTACTGTTCCTGGCCTCAAATTACATTTTTACGGTAAGAAAATTACAAAACCCCAAAGAAAATTAGGTCACATTACCATAACTGCTGAAAATATAGAGGAAGCGTTATCTAGAGCTAATTTGGTAAGGAATTTGTTAACAGTAGGGAAACGTCATGGATACAAGTAAAAGGACTAAACCACTTGTTGGAATTATCATGGGTAGTGATTCAGACCTTAAAATAATGATTCGCGCATCCGAATTTCTAGAAAAAAATCATGTTCCATTTGAAATAGAAATTGTATCCGCTCACAGAACTCCTGAATTAATGTTCGAATACGCTAGAACTGCGAAAAAAAGAGGACTGAGGGTAATAATTGCAGGAGCTGGAGGATCCGCCCATTTACCCGGCATGATTGCATCTTTGACCACGTTGCCCGTTATAGGCGTTCCCATAGGGTCCCATAATTTGAACGGAATGGATTCACTTTTATCAATTGTTCAAATGCCAAGTGGAATTCCTGTTGCCTGCGTAGCAATAAATGGTTCTTTGAACGCAGCAATTCTAGCATGCCAGATCTTGGCATTGAATTCAAAGGATATATCATCTAGTATTGAAGAATATAGAAAAAACTTGTCTCATAGTGTTATTAAAAAGAGGGAAAAATTGAAAATAAAGTAAAGGTCTCAAAATACTGAATGAATAATTTTCTTGTTTCGTCAAATTTAAGATTGACTAGAGTATCATGAAATAACTAGCATCATGACATACAATACTACCGTAATTCCAAGTGAAATTTTTGTAATATTCATTGATTTGTTTAAAGCGCTAGCATAGTTATCGAATTGATCTTTTCCCATTAATTTTATTTGTGAATATGAATCCATAAATGAAAAAGTAGATGAAGTCGTATTGGATATTGCCATCATAGAAATATCTCTAAAAGCTCTAGATATATCCTCGTTACTAGTAACGTCTCCAAGTGCATAATATCCTTGACGTGTTCTTTTTCCGGAACTAGAATGGGTGTCTGATGAACAAATATCTAGCATATTAATTCCTTGCTCTTTCAAATCTTTGAGAATTTTATCTCGTAATCCATTGACAAGATTGTTCGAATCAGCCCAACCAATAAGATGATTTTCATTGTTAATTTGAAAATTAACAACACCGATACCAGCTCCACCAAGTTCAAGAATTTTGAATTCAGAATTCATAGAGGTAGCATAACCAATCTTATACTGATGATATTGTTGGGTCTTCAGTGCTCTTAATGAAGAGAAAGCTAAATCAACAAGCATCTTTTCTTCCTCCAATGGTATCTTTTTACCCATTGCATTGTGTGCATCAACAATCATGATATCAGAGAATCCTAATTCCACTGAATATTGCTCAATTTTCTCTCGAATCATGTAAGGCAGGTCTTCCATTCCGCTATCTTTAGATATGATTAGGATTACGCTGCCCTTAAAATCTAGACAAGTCAACGTGAAAGCATTCGACCTGGTTTGTATAGGGGAGGTACATTCATTGCCCTTATTTCTAATGGATGCTGCTTTTAGAGATTCGAGATACTTCTTTACCTCCGAAGAGGTAGGCAAATTTAGTGAATGATCAGAGATGCTGTGTAGAACTACTGCACTATCTTCAAAAAAGTTGAATAATTTATGCGGCAGATTACTTCCACCTATTGGATTGAATGGTCCTGGATGTATGTCCGGTAATACAATAAACACTTGTTTTTCATTTTGTCTCTCAAATTTTATCATCCTTGTTTTTATGTTATTTAGTTTGGATCTTGATTCAAAAATGCGCTCCATTTTTTCTTGTTTACTTTCTGTCCACGCAGATAAAAAAGCCTGTAAAATTTTAAAGGTGCTTTCCAAATTTGGATAACCAGCCCTATCAGCTAATACAGACCACACAATTCCTATCGCAAACACCATTGAACCTAAGACAAGAGCATTAAGATGACTTACGAGTATGAAGGACGAAGAATATGGCAATATATTGATAAAAAAAATTGTTGGTATAATAAATGAAATTAGTATTGATCTAAATATTTTCGATCCAAACACAGAAACAAAAATACCATAACGAAGCCCACTCGCGATAAAGAGTCCTTCAAAATTATAGTTAACAAGATAGGGATATTTATTGAAAATACTAATTGAAAGTAAACCTAACAATATGGTTACCAACCAAAGAGATGTTGCAAAAGCTGTAACATGAATGACTTTAGAAAGCTTGTTTGTTGGTGTTCCTTTAAGGAGGAATAAATCTAGAAAAAATCCACCAGTTGTGATTCCAATTGCAACTATACTATGAATTATTAAATCTGTAAGATGGCCATAAGAATTATCATTAATCGCTATTATTCCTAGCGAGGCGATTATTGAGATAACTGCTGAAGTCTTATATGAAGAGGGATTTAAAAGTGTAAAATACCATCTCTTATGGATATCTGTTACACTATCTTCACTTATCAATTAATGTTGCGGATAGTATTCTATACTGGGAAAATAAGTCTAATGATTATTGAAATTCCTATAAGAGCCCCAGTAACACCTAATATGACTTCTGGCTTTACTTTGACACCACGGGTTTCATCCTCAAAAAACCTCAACAATCCTGCGCTTGATGCAGGCAATGGTGCATTCTTTTTCTTTCCTTCACCCAATGTAAAAAACACTTCGTAAATCATCCCTTAAATACATTCCGTTTTATTTGCTCATATTATTAGAAAGTCTTAACATTTAATTCAAATACTTTATTTTTTCTAAAATTTTAATATAATTATCTATGACTCTCAATCTTAGTTCCTCTTCAACTAAATTTTTATCTGAACCATTATTCATTATTAACTCCCTCACTCTCTTGACAATTTTTTCACTCATACCATTATCCGGAATCACAGAAAGCCCAATATTTTTTGTAGAGTTTGTCTCTTCAATTGTAGTCTTGTTCCCACAAATAATACATGTGATTTCATTATCTTTTTTCATCTGAATTCCATTACATTTTTTACATGGTTCAGAAAGTAAGGTTCCTCCCTTTATTAAAAATTCGGCAGCGTGTTTTAAATTTTCCTGATATTTATTATTAACTGCTGTCATATTGTGCATTTGATATTACTATCGTTTAAGATAAAGTCTTCTTAGCAGCTTTCAATAATTTTACTGTTAATTCTTTATTTCAAATTAATTTTACATCCAATTTTTAAAATTGTATGTACTCCCAATTTTCATATCGGGCAAGGCTTAATAGTGAGATTAATTCATTGGAATTTAATTAAAATATGGCGGTGATATGCAAAAAATGTGGTCTACCAAATGATCTTTGTGCATGTGGCGAGCTGGATAAAGAAGAAACTAGAATTGTAATAAGACTTGAGACAAGACGTTTTTCTAAAACAACCACCTTGATTGAAGGCATAGATCCAAAATTGAGTGACATTCAACATATCGTTAAAGAGTTGAAAAGCAAATTAGCCTGTGGTGGAACTGCGAAGGCCGGTTTTATAATGCTCCAGGGAGATCACAGGGAAGATGTAAAGTCCTATCTTGTGAAATTAGGATTCACAGAATCTGCTATAGAAGTACAATAGTTATTTTCAACTAGCAAAAATTATGACCCTTTAAACTTAAAATTGTATTAAAATCTTACATTAAATTATTTGAAAAAATAAAACAAAAAATAAGAATATTGTTGGTTTGACTTTTTGGGATCTTACCAATGATGCTTTTCGTCAGGAATCATACCTATTTGACTTGATTCGAAATATTTGTCCAGCTCTTTTATCCACTTTTCTTTTGCAGCACCTCCACCGATTCCTTTTCTTCTCATATAGAAAGCTATTACTGCGAGCAAGAACACTGCAAACATCATTGTTCCAAATATGTATACCATTACATCATAGAACAAGGGATCGTACGATGGACCGATTTGACCTATTAGACTGTGGAGTGTATTTCCTATCATTGTAAAAAGCCCTTCAATTCCGCTCATTAACATTAGCACATTAATTCTATGATATATACATTTTGGTAGGACGGTTTAAACTGGCATTAAAATTATTTAGAAATTTCAGATAATTACGAAAATCGAAGAAATAGATTCTGCCGAATTTTTTTACATCAAAGGACACGAATATACAAGTCGGAGGAAAAATGCCTTCGAATTATTGTTGACTTTAATAATTAATTAGATTATGAATGTAAAAACAAAAAAATAGTAGTAGTAGCGTTAAGCGCTTACTGTTTTTCTACTTCTGCTCATTACGAAAAATGCAGCAGCTACTGCACCAAATATTGCAACTATTACGGCAGTGTAAATAGCAGCTTCACCGATACTATGGCCAAAGAAAGCTGTACCAGAACCATATGCGCCAGCTTGCTGGGCATTGGCTACTTTTTCTCTAGCTAGTTTGAGTTGATCTTCTACAGTAAGTCCGCCTTGTGGACCCGCTACATATTGTGCACTTGCAGTTTGATACAAGGTAAATGCTAAAGGTCCCATTGCGATTAGTATGGATGCTATTGTAACGATGGTAAGTGAGTTCATACTAAATTTGTAATTTCGAGTTCAATTATTTAACCTTATTGGTGTTAAAAATATTTTTGCTAAAATTTGGATTATTTTTAATATTTGAATTAGGAATTTCTAGTAAGCGCTTGCTTAAGTAACATTTAAGATGCTCAATACAGATTCCAATTTAAATGGCACGAATTCATGCGCATACACATGGGAAATCTCATTCAACACGTCCTATTTCATATAACGCTCCGTCCTGGATTAATAAAGACTCAGAGTTATCGTCGATTATTGTCCAACTTTCAAAGGATGGGCTAAGTCCAAGTGAAATTGGAGTTAAAATGAGAGATCAATATGGCGTCCCACTAATAAGACAAATCCTAGGAAAGAGTATCAATCAACTGCTAGTAGAAAACAATTCTACCCCGGAGATGCCAGAAGACCTCAATCAGCTTGTTCAGAAAGCATTAGCACTACAAAAACATCTGAAAGTCCATAATACCGATAAAAGGAATATTCGTTCGTTAGAGCTTATAGAAGCCAAGATTCATAGGTTATCAAAATATTATAAAAAGAAAGCAAAAATATCTCAAAATTGGAAATATGCTGCAGTAATTGCTCGACTCGAATAATGAATTAAATGGGTTATAACGAATTTTATGGGAATATAAATTCAAGTAGTGAGAAAGTAAAAAATTTAATTAATGAAAAAAAAGACATCTTAATAGTATCTAATTGTTCGTGCGATGGAATTATTTCTGCCAGCATATTAATTAGAGCTATCTGGAAATTGGGGGGAAAGGCAACAGCCCGCTTGCTTAATAGAATTACAAGAGAAGGTTTTGTGGATTTAAAGAATGAAGATCACGAATTTTATCTTTTCACTGACCTTGGTACGGGGCAATCAGATTTTTTTAACAAGCTTTTTTCCAATAAGTGGATTATGTTGGATCATAAAAAAATCTCTTTTGCCGAAATAGCTACAGATGATGATAATAATATTCTAAATCCGTGGGAATATGATATAAATGGTGAAAAAGAAATATCTTCAGGAGGTATTTCATATCTGTTAGCTAAAAATTTGGACAAAGGCTTTACTGACTTGTCTCCACTCGCAATCGTTTCGGCATTGGGAGAATACCAGGATCTTGGTGACAGGAGATCTTTAATCGGCCTCAATAATGAAATTTTGGAGGACTCAAAAAGAAATGGATTGATACAAACTGATATAGATCTTTTGTTATCTAATAAAGAATCTTTACCCATTCATGAAGCTGTTGCTAATACTTTTATCCCTTATCTTTATGGATTAACATCTAATAGTGTTAATTGCCTTGAGCTCCTAAAGAAAACAAACATTGATTTGAAAATAGACGGGAGATGGAAAACAATTGATGATATTAATCAAGAAGAAAAATTTATTATAATTGAATCTATTGGCAATTATCTTAGTTCCAAGATAAACAATAAAATTGAAAATTTAGAAAACATTCTCATAGGTTATACTTATTTACTTTCAGGAGAGGAATACGGTACAGACCTGTATGATGCTCGAAGGTTTTCAGAATTGTTGTATTCATGTGCACTTGGTATGAAATCAGGATTGGGTATGAGTATTTGTCTTGGAGAAAGATCAGAATTTCTAGGCGAAGCTGAAAAAGATGAACAAGAATTTAAGGATAGCTGTCATAAATTAATTTCAAAAATTCTAAAAGAAAAATGGAGAATCTCCGATAAGGGATTATCTGTTTTCATTAACGCCGACGGGATCATGGAACCAGATTATGTGGATTACTTGTCACGACTATTGACATCTCATTACCAATTTCTAAATAAATCGATAATCATGAAAATAGCAATTGATGAAAATTATCTCAAATATTTCCTTAACTTTGGCTTTAATATTGGTATTGATGCAGATTTGGTTACAAAAGAATTATCAAGTGCAATTGATGGAATAACGGTCACGTTTAATAAAAACGAGGGCGAGATTATTATTCCTTCATCACAAGATGATGTATTCATGTCAATTATTATGAAATTTTTCAAAAAGATTTCGGCATGCTAGAAGGATTTAATATCAAGACAAGTATGAAAATAGAATTTTATAGTAAGAAGGAAGTAGATACTTTGATTAAAGTGTTATCACCAGATAATGTTTGCGTTCCAGAAGGATTAAAAATTGATATTAAATCTGAAAACAAATATTTGGTTATTGATATTTTTTGTAATAAAGGTATAGGAACGTTCCTCAATACAATAGATGAAATATTAGAACATGTATCATTATCAAGGACCGTGACAAGTAATGATTGATCCAAAGATTCTCAAAGATAATCCTCAGCTCATAGTAGACATGCTAAGTAAAAGAAAGGTAGAATATCCAGTTTCTGAACTATTTGATTTGGATAAAAAGAGACGTGAATTAATAATAGAAACTCAGAACTTGAGGCATAGAAAAAATACTTTGTCGCAAAGTATTGCGGCTAAAAAAAAGAATCGAGAAACTGCTGACAAAGAATTGGAAGAAATGAAAAATGTAAGTGAGCTTATGCAAGATTTAGAAAATAAGAGATCTATTGTAGAAAGGAGATACTCTGATTTGATTTACTCTGTTCCCAATATACTTGATGAATCAGTGCCGATTGGAGACAGTGAGGAAGATAATATAGTAATTAGATCTTATGACGACCAGATTAAATCTAGCTCCAAAATAGATCATGTTGATCTGGCTAATTCACTTCAGTTGATTGATTTAGAAAGAGCGGCAAAGATATCCGGATCAAGATTTTATTTTTTAAGGAATGAACTTGTTAGAATGAACCAAGCTTTGATAAATTATGCCCTTGATTTTCTTATTGGTTATGGTTATGAGTTAATTCAACCGCCATTTATGTTAAAGAACGATGCTATTAAGGGATCCATTATTATGGATGATTTTGAAGATGTGATTTATAAAATTGAAAATGAAGACCTGTATATGATAGGGACATCTGAACACGCCATGGCTTCAATGCACATGGATGAAATATTAGATTCAAAGAAATTGCCTTTAAGATATGCCGGTATAAGTCCTTGCTTTAGAAAGGAAGCTGGAGCACATGGTAAAGACATGAAGGGTATTTTCAGAGTTCATCAATTCGAAAAAGTTGAACAATTTGCCATTTCAGAGTCCGAAAATTCTTCTAGTGAACATGAAAGAATGTTAAATATCACTGAAAGATTTTACCAAAATTTAGGAATACCATTTCGTGTAGTACTGCTATGTAGTGCCGACACAGGCAAGGTATCTGCAAAGACTTATGACCTTGAGGCGTGGATGCCCGGACAAAAAAAGTATAGAGAAATAGGATCGTGTTCTAATTGCATAGATTTTCAGTCAAGGAGATTAAGTATACGTCATAGACAAAAAACCAATGAAGAAACCCAGCTTGTTCATACTTTGAACAGTACTCTTGTCGCTACAGAACGTACAATGGTTGCAATACTTGAAAATTATCAAACAAATAATCAAACTGTAGTTGTACCGAATGTTTTAAGGAAATACATGGGAGACATTAAAGAGATCAACATAAAATAAGTTATTCAACCAACTCATTAGACTTTTGTTTATTTTGAAAAAATATCATAAGGCTGTTGTGATGCTGTTTAGCGGTTCCAGTTATTTTAATCAATTAAAACATCGCAAAATTGAATTTATTTTTAGAATTTGAATGCACTATCCAAAAGATAAATCGTTTTATAATTTGTTGGAGAAACAACTATGACGCTTAAACCACAACTGGTGGGAGTTTTGGTTGTTCCTGTCCGATACTGAAATTCCTCTTAACGCCAGTTGTGATATTGAATTTTCAAATTACAAAATGGTTGGTGTCCATCATGTTTTTGATGACATAATTAGACAAGACAATTTACCGAAATACATTTTATGTATTAACAATTGGGCCTGATTGTTATTTCGCTCATGTTCTAAAATCTACGCAATACTTTTGGTTTTAACAATTCAGGATGTTGTTTTAAGCTTCTAATTAATGAAATCATCCTATCCTTGTCTTCGGGCAGATTGCCACCAATGGAATATACATTTGACGCGTGGTTAGCCCTAAAGATAATAGATGAAGAAGGTGTAATTCCATTTACCAATATTTCAAGCTCATCAAGTATTGAAGAATCATCTAGATGCTCAAATGGTTCGCCAAACTTTTGCATAAATTCTTCATATACCCCATCCTCAAGAATTAATGTCAATGCAGCAAGAAATTTTGGTGAAACTTCACTTACAACTCTAGCTGTTTCTTTTATATGTTCCACCGAATATTTTTTCCCTCCTATTCCCAGAATAATCATACATGATAGAGTGAAACCACTTTTTTTTGCTCTACAACATCCTTCAATAATGCTCTGCGATGTGGCCCCTTTTGTAATTTTTTTGAGCAAAACATCATGTCCTGTTTCTATTCCTACGTACAGCATATTTAGTCCCTCTTTGTTGAGAAGAGTCAATTCATCAGAGCTTTTTTGAAGAAGATTTTTTGGCATAGCATAACATGAAATTCTCTCTAAATTCGGAAATTTTTCTCTGATATATTTTAATATTTGAATTATTTTTTCAGTTGCAAGATTTAATGCATCACCATCTGCCAAAAAAATCTTCTCGGTTAGAGGATATAATTTTGAAATCACGTCAATTTCGTTTTTGACTTCCTCCCATGGTCTTTCGGAGTATTTTTTCGTTCGATACATATTACAAAATGAGCACTTGTTAAAGGAGCATCCTAAAGTAACCTGGAAAATGAGAGAGTTAGATTCAGAAGGCGGTCTGTACAGTGGATAATCATATCCAAGCTCCATCATAATAATTATAAAGATTATCATTGCATTTAACTTGTGTGGAAATTTTCCAAAACTTCTAGTCGATTTAAAGCCATCGCTTGTGATTCAATATTCTAAATCAAAGCAATGAAACAAGATGATACCAAACTGGAATAGTTAAGGTGATTGATCCCACTAAAAGAAATCTATTATCTTTATAATCAGGTTTGCAAAGATCAAATTTATTATTATGTTAGGTATACAAGACAACTAAAATTAGTAAATGAAAAATCTTGAAATTGTAAAGATATTCCGTGAAATCTCATATCTTCTCCAAATGGTGGAAGATGATCCAAACACAATCTACAAAGCTAGAGCGTACGAAAAGGCTGCAGATGTGATTGAAAATTTATCTATTGGACTTGAAGAAACGTATCTTAAAAATGGGATTGAAGCTCTTAATAAAATACCATCCATTGGTAGTGCTATTTCTTTAAAGATAGAAGAATTTGTTAATTCAGGTAAAATTGATTATCATGACGAATTAAAGAAGAAAATGCCAATTAGAATTTCCGAATTTTCAAACATGAGAGGAATAGGCCCCAAGACAATAAAGGTACTGTATGAAAAATTGAAAATTACTAGTATAGATGAGTTAGAGAAAGCTGCAGTAGAAGGTAGAATTGCAGTCTTGAAGGGTTTTTCAGGGGTGAAGGAAAAAAATATTTTGAAAGTGATTCAATTATCAAAACAACAGACAGGCAGATACTTGTTAGGGGATGTTTATCCTATCATAAAGAAAATAGAAAGTAGACTAACCAATGAAGGTGGTGTTATTCATTGTGCTGTTGTAGGTTCTTTCAGAAGAATGAAAGAAACTATTGGAGATATTGACATATTGATATCTACAGAAGAAGCGGAAAAAATAGTTAATTTTTTTGTCAATATGCCTGAAGTGGAGGAAATTAAGGGAAGCGGGAGAGCAAAAGCATTCGTTGAACTCAGAAATGGGATACGCGTCGATTTACTAGTAGTTCCTGAAAAAAGTTTTGGATCGGCCTCACAATATTTTACTGGAAGCAAGGCCCACAATATTTCATTGCGCAATATGGCAATTTCTAAAGGTTTACATCTTAATGAATGGGGACTCTTCAACAAGAAAAAGAAAAAAATTGCTGGAGCCAGTGAAAAAGAAGTTTACGAAAAGCTTGATCTACAGTATATTCCTCCTGAACTACGTGAAGATTGTGGAGAAATTGATTTTTTTTCTAAAAAAGATACTTTACCATTAATAGAGTACAGTGATTTGAGGGGCGATCTACAAACACATAGTAACAGTACTGATGGGACAATGTCAATAAAAGATATGGCCATACATGCAAGAAAAAAATTTGGATTGGATTACATCGCAATCACTGATCATACAAAAAGCCTTCGACTTGCGAAAGGCCTGGATGAGAATCAATTGCTAAACCAAATCAACAAAATAGGAGAATTAAATGATAATATCAAAAGCGAATCCAATACCAAGTTTAGGATTTTAACTTCTACCGAGGTCAATATACTCAGAGACGGTACACTTGATATGCCCAATAATATATTAGATAAGCTAGATATTGTAGGTGCTGCCATTCACTCAAATTTTTCGTTGTCAAAGGATATTCAAACCGAGAGACTAGTCAAAGCAGCAAAGAACCCGAGTGTTGACATATTATTCCATCCCACAGGAAGACTACTTAACAAAAGAGAAGGCTATTTGGTAGACATAGAAAGAATGATTGATATCGCTTATGATACTAAAACTGTTTTGGAAATAAATTCCAATTATAATAGGTTGGATTTAAGAGACGAACATATACGTATGGCGGTACAGAATGGTATAAAGCTGGCCATAAATTCTGATGCTCATCATCCTGTCCATTATGCTTACCTTTTATTTGGCATAGGTCAGGCTAGAAGAGGCTGGACAAAAAAAATAGATGTTATTAATACCTTAAAAGTTGATTCTCTTCTTAAGGAATTAAAGTAGAATATCCTATTATAGTTTGAGCCCAATTTTCCTTCATAGCATTCATAAATTCTTCCAATTTCTTGAGAGTTTCATAATGTAGATTATCTTCTATTCCTTCAGCACCATTATTTCCAATTTCATTGTCTACGCCTATCATTCGAAAGAATTCAGCTAAAATTTCATGTCTATTACTTATACTTTTTGCTATTCTTGTTCCCTAAACTCTAAGTCTTATTCCCCTATATTTTTCATAATTCAGGTACCCACTTTCATCTAATCGATATATCATATTGATAACATTCGGAGAGCTAACATTAAGATAGTTAGATATATCGACAGTAGTAGCATATCCTTTTTGTTTGATTAACTCATAGATGACTTCAAGATTATCTTCCATTATATCTGTACGTTCATCTTTCTTAGTCACATTTGCATCACGTATAAAATCAGGTCGATTATTTGAAATGGTTGGATTATTTTTTGTTTTGTTAATCGATACTCCCCTCCAATTTATAACAAAAATTGATATTTTTTATCATATCAATAACCCCGTAATGTACATAATTAATATTCCTGCCATAAATCCCGCAACAATTGGTAAACTTGTCAGCTCTTTATTGTTATTAAAATACATCCATGACCCAACAGAGTAAACTACCAGATCCTGCGCCTATACCAAGAAAAACAATAGTTGCGATTGGGGAATACAAGAAACCACCTATCACCTATCCACGATCCTATTATGGTTGGCATGCCTGCAATTAATCCCATTAGCACCAGTTTTGCAATTGCCAGCTTTTTATTTCTCGCCATTGGGGGCAATTATAGCCAAACCCTCTGTTGTATTTTGTAAAGTAAATCCTAGAATTAGAAAAGATCGATACCAATTGCGATCATCATAGAAAGAGATACTGGCATAATTACGAGATGTTGCTTTGATGACTGATTAGATGAAGCATGTGAACTCTCTTCCTTCGACACTTCTGTATAAACTGGATAATCAAGAAGTTATTTTTCAACCGCATTTGAAATTCGGTCCAAGGCATCTTCTGTACCTTGTAGAATGTGCTTTTTCACCATCTTAGAAAAGATTCCCATGAATCCCGAGAGTCTAATATCCCATTCTACATCAACCATGGTTCCATCGTTCCCTTCTGGGTTAATGACAATTACTTTTTTACCTTTTATTGGGCCCTCAGTAATGTGAGTTGTAACAGATTTCATTGGATCTAATGTAACCGTCTCCCTGCAAATAGAATTCTTAAACGCAATCACAACCTCCCGTTCCACTAAATTACCTGATTTGCGAATGTTTTTAATTGATTTAGTACCATGCCAAAATTCAGGTTCTCTATCAACGTCTGACAAGATTTTCCAGACTTCAGATACAGGAGCATTTATCTTCTTTGCTGTATGAAAATTTGCCATACTACAATCAATGCTTTTTTGTCAGATAGATAATATTAAGATTTGATGAAATGAAAATATCGGCGAATGATGCTCTCAATTATCTTAGAGCCAAGGGTTTTGCATCGCACAATTTATTCTAAAGGACACATTATTATTCTAGTAGAACCATATTAAGATTATAACAAAAGCTCCAACCGATTGCAATCAAGTGGAAATACCAGAATTGTATATAAAAAAATTAGCTGCGCTTGGAGTAATAACAAATTCAGACGCTAAATTACTCAACAAAAAAGATCCAATTAGGAATTAAGGTAATTCCCTCAAATTTATGGATAGATTTAATCACTTACTCAATTACCTTGATCTTGCCTTTCATCGTATCAGGATGATATTCACAGTGGTATTTTAGATCGCCTGACTTTCCGTTTTAAATTCAAATTCAGCTTTATTTCCTGGTTTAATCTCTTTACTATCACCTACCTTAGATCCTTTGCTATTTTCTATTAACAGTTCATGTTCGTCACCAGTGGGATTGTCTATTTTGATTACATACGATTTACCTTTTACGATCTCTAAAGTGGGATTAATACCTCCTGTATTATTTACCCATCTATAGGTTCCATTCAGTTGCTTTGGATCAAGCATAATTGTATTATTTCCTTATTGCAGAGAGAAACCACTTTGGAAGTATATTATTATTCATCTTGACAAAATAGTTGAATGCCGAATCCAGAACATATGTTTTCGCCCAATCATCTTTTGACCTTATCGATCGACCATATGCCTGAACTAATCTTAGTGCTGTCTGCCAATAATACCATTCATGATTGATTTTCCTCTTCTCTGATGTCCATTTGTCGGCTATGTTAGGATACGGTACCTTCGTGATTATTTGGAACCTTGAGAGATTGTCTTTCAAATCAAGCCCGGTATGCAAGGATGGAGAAATAAGTACAGTAGGATTCTTACTTTCACCATGTTCCTTTATTACCTCATCCCTTTCTACCTCAGGATCGGTCAGAATCAACCTTCTTGAATTCTTTTTTGATAGATTTTCTTTAATAAAATTCAATTGCTCATAAGAACTTGTATGGATTATCCCTTTATCGTTACTATGTATATACATTATATTATCAATTGCCTTAGATATTTTTGATTTTACATCCATTTGCTGTAGGTTACTATAATTAAGATATTCAACACTAAGAGGAAAAATGGGTCTATTCTCAACTGGAAAATCCGATTGAATTTGTATAAACTTGGCTTTATCATTTTCAGAATCAAGTCCTAGATTTTTCTGAAAGGTATGATGATTGAGAATCGTCGCACTCATAATTAATGATTTCGGACATTTTTCAACAATGGTTTTACTATATTTAGAAGCGTCCAGTGGCTTCAATTCTACTCTAATAACATCATAATTTTCTTTATGCACTTCGGAGACTATCCAGTTTTTAGGGTTAGCAAGAATATTAGTGATGGTTCTAGTGAGTTTTTCTATATCTTGTACGATATCGATTAGTAACTCTTTATCTATTGCTTTATTCTTCCCGTAATCGTCCTTAGCATTTATTTCCAGGCTAGCATCATCTTCAAATAATTCTGTTGCCCTTACCACTCTTTTGGTTTTTACTTTATTTTTCTTTGTTGAATTATATCCATACTTTACCTTTCGTTCCTTTACAAGTGAATGAACTAGAGATTCATATCCAATCAGGATGAGCATAGTTTTTTCTAATTCAATCAAAAAATCTAACCAGCCATCTATATCATATCCATAATCTACCATCTTAAAGTCATGCATGTACCTTTTCCATCTTTTCTTAGATATGGATAGTCCCCTGAATTTTACAATTTCGGTTTCAAGCAAGTGCGCTTCGTCCAGCACAAGTAATTCTCGTTGTTGCATCACATTCTTGTTTGAGAGTAACGATAAAAAAATGGAATAATTAAAAATAGAATGACTTGCCTTCAATGACTGAAATAACTGGTCAAAATAATAACATGCATTCCATTCTCGAGGATTATCAAAATTTTTTATATGAATCCAATTTGAATATTCTTTTTTATAATTTTCTATTTTTTCCCTATCAATGAAAACTCTTTCATTTTCTTTTCCCTTGTTTTCAATCTTGTAATCATTGATGAAGGTTCTGTATTTACAGCCCGCACCTTCCATTGATTCGTCCGATAAACATGGCCCATAGTCGCAGGATGTATGTTTACACTCATGTTCAGTGTATGAGATGCACGAACTGCACCGATATTTACCAACATCAATAAAATCTTCTTTTACTCTGCATTGAAAGTTGCTTTTTCCTTTTGCAACTTTCAGAAAATTATAATCATGTATGTATTGGGTTTGAAGATCTTTTGTTGCCGTACATATATAGCTAGAACCAAGCGTCCTTGCAATTGTTATTGCAATTGCACTCTTACCAAATCCTGTTGGAGCCTCCAATATAACATATTTGTAACCGGAATTAAAGGCATCACATATCTGTTTTATTACTTGATCTTGATTATTTCTAAATGAATTATGAGGGAAATTATTAAGATAATCATTTACACTTATCACTTTGTTCAATTATACATAGGGTTTAGGGAATGCTGAAATAAATTTTTCTTATTTCAATTAATTGTAAATACGGAAGAATCTGTTTATCTAAACAAATTCAGTACACTTTTATTTCTATGGATATCCATGATTTGGATTGTTACAAGACGAGAGTGGTTCTAATGGTATCAATATTGAAAGTAATTGTTAGAATTGAGAATATTTTGTTAAAAAATCAAGTACCACTTATATGAAACCGTTACGTTAGTTTTCTTAGCCCATTAAAATGAAAATCCAGTATTTTTTGATTTCCTTTTTATTTTTTATATTAATTGTTACTTTAACACCCCATTTTATATCATTTGCACATCTTACACATACACCTCATTACAATGGAGGTTCAAATAGGGACGGACTGGGAAAATACTATCCATACCTTGCGTTGGATCCAGAATACACGGTGCCTAACAAGCCAACCCAAATAACTTTTAGCATTCAAGATTTTGACGGAAAAGATGTATACAATATTGAAGCCATGGTCGAAATCTATGAGGAAGGTACGGGTGAAAGAGTAAAAGGTTTCCCTTGGACTCTACACGAAATTGGAGACTTCAATCTATACTATGTCTTTCCCCATTCGGGCAATTATGAAATAGTTCTCAGCGTTGCTAACGAAGATAGAAATGTTAGTCACGATCAATTAGATCCTCCAAGATCCATTCTTTCCAGTTTGTCTGATTGTAATTGCCAACGTGTAATATTTAATGTCTCTATATCCAATTCTTGGGGATTGGTCAGGAATTCGCTCCTAGTGATTTCTATTGTAACTCCAATCGTAGTACTCGGAATAATTCTATCTAAGGTCTATTTGAAAAAGAGAAATCTGACTTTACATACGATACCTGAAAAAGAAACCCTGAAGTATATCATCATGTTACTTGCCATAGCTGGAGGTTTGGTACACTTGGCTATATTTCCAGAACATGGATCTTTACAAATTTACTATTCAGTTTTCTTACTTGCTGCAGCAGGAGCCCAGTTAGCATATGGAATATTGTATATTTTGATTAATTTTGGATCTGAACCTAATGCGAGTAACAATAGGAAATTTATGTTAAGTCAATACAAACAAAGAGTTGCCTTAAATCTTTTTGGGTTGATTGGAACATCAGTTCTTATAGGATTGTACGCATACTCAGTCATTGTTGCTCCTCCACTATCACCAGATAATAAATCAGAGAATATCGACATCGCAGGTATTATGGCCAAGTCGGTTGAGATAATGTTAGTCATTGGAATAATTTACTTACTAAAATGGGAAAAGAGAAGAATAAATAAGATTCTTGTCAACGTAAAGTAAATACGTAAAAAAACTATCTGAAAAAATAAACAATGACAGATAATAGAGTAGAACCTTTATTCTCTTTATCTAGGAACAATAATTTGGCCATATTCTAGTTTAAACAAACAGACATTTGACGCTAACCCTTTCCTTTCACTTAATTTACGAAGTGGCGAGTTTATTTACAACGGCCAAAATTTTTTTTATTAATTCAGTATGATCTATAGACTTGTCCATAGACACGAGAAGTAAATTATCATCTAATGGAATAGTCAGTAGCTTTATTTGTTCCCTTTCAGAAAAAGTATAAAGTACTTTACCAAAAACGTTATCAAAATCTCGTCTTAAAACATTATTTATGGCATATCCAAGATAGAGTCTCATTGAGCCATCGTCCCTTTCCATGGATGTTAGACCCTTCTTCATATCTCCTGCAATCAATTTCCCCATCTGATTAATTATTCCAACGAATCGTATCTTCTCATTAATCTCAAAAAGGCTAGTACATAAATCACTCAAATTATATGACAACATTATACTATTAATATCATAATCATTTTTAAATCTAAAAAAACCTTCGTAGTAGTTTCTACACCAATTTAACAATTTTTTTCAATATTATGGCTCAATAATTACTAATTTTTTAGAAATTATTATAGAAATTTTAAACATTAAATAGCAAAGGTCCATAAATATTTTTAAACAAGCTTTGATAAGGCAATCCTATGGCTGATTCGATGTTAATGTATGCAATAACTACTGCGGCTTTTGTAATATTCGTAATTATCTTAGGCTCATCGAGGGCCAAAAGATACAGGCATCGTTCTGCACCTGTTGCATCATCTGAAAACAAAAAAGTAAGGTATTCATCTGACGGGCAACCAATGTCAGATTAATTTTTTTTTTCAAAAATTATAGAGTAATTTCTGTTTTGTTTTTAGAATCCACTAACGCACAACTTATATTTTGGTCATAGGCGATTTTTTTATGGTAAAAGGATCAAGAAGAGGCGGCAGAGTTAGGGACAAATGGAGAGATAAGCAATGGCTCATTCTTGACTCACCGAATTCATTTGGAGATTTTGGAGGTCATCATATAAATTATCTGCCTATAACAGATCCCGCTACGGCGAAAGGTCGAGTTGTAGAAAATACTTTATTTGATATAAAGAAACAGGATCCGGCGGATCACAAGACCAAAGTGTTTGTAGAAATTGAAAATGTAAACGAGGGAATTGCCAGTACAATTTTTAAAGGGCATGAATATGGAAAGGAATTTCTGAGAAGCCTCGTTAGGCGTGGCAGTTCAATGATTACCCATATTCATAATTATAGTACAAACGATGGTCATGAATTTAGAGTAGAGATTGTTGCCTTTAGCCAACGTAGAATAAATTCTTCAAAGAAACATGAAATAAGAAAAGTAATCCATAAATTATTATCAGAAAGGATACCACAATGGGATCTTAAAAACTTCATAAAACAAGTTACTGATGACAATAGCGAATTTAATAGAGAAATATTGGAAAAAGGAAAGAGAATTGCCTTATTGCGTCATATAGGTATCAAGAAGACTAAACTTGTAACATCGCACAAATTATTAATTCAAAAACCAGATACTGAAAATCTAATCCCAAATAATGAAGAAACCCCCGTCAATGTTGAGGCAGGGACCTAGCATTTTTTAATTTGAATTTTGTTATGAGTATTATTGGCGATATTAATCTAGGTTGACGCTTTCTACAACTGTACACGTTGTAGTCCACGCAACAGAAGATATTACAAAAATTCTTTTCAAATTGAATGAACTTTTCTCCATCCCCAAAGGAAAATTTCTGATTTCACAGGCTAAAGGACATTGGGGAAATGAAATATCTTTATTGAGAGCAAATTGTGATGACAATGAATCAAACGTTTTATTGGAGAAGATAAATTCGTTGCTGAAAAAAAATGAAAAAAATTATCTTCTAGCCTCAATATCAGATTCTTTTGATGAAAAGGATAATTTTTACATTAGGTTGGATAAACAAGATATGTGTAATGGAATGATATCGCTTTCAAATCAGGATTCGATTAGAATCAGATTTAAACCAACAAAGGAGTTTAACCAAAATAATAAATTCAGGGATCATGTGATCGACTTATTTACAAAAAAATAGATCTTGGAATCCACGTCTTAGATATTAACAGAGCTTTGAAAATGACAAAAATCTTAGATCTAGATCTAATAGGTATTGATTCAACCAACTCTGCTAACATAAAACCAACGGAGAATATAGTTCTAAGAATGGATAAAAAATATCCAACTGCAGATTACTTTCACTATCTCTTGGTTTCAGATAATGTGAATTCAATGGATGGCAAAACTGATCTATTTATTGTTGATCCTTTTCAAAGGAAAGATATACTTAAACGTAAAGCAAAGAGAGGACTTGGAATAGAAATCTCAATTACCAGTACAAAAAAACTTGATGGCACAATGGTCGGAAGATGGATAAAAGAGGTAAAATCTATTTATCAATTCTGTAAATCGAATAATTGCCAATTCATATTATCCAGTGGCGCCAATTCCGTCAATGAAATGATTTCAGCAAGGACATTTGAATCAATCCTGAAATTTATGGGCATATCCCCAAATAATTATTGGGAAGAATTTTCAGAATGGCTCGACTCAAAATATAAGGCTAGATGGACCTATGTTAAACCATAGAGAAAAAAGAAGATATCTTGCCGTAATGTACGAGGGGGACATTTTTTTCCAACCAAATCAAATGCATGAAAAAATCGTAAGTAGGTTTAAGGAACTTTTTGGTTTCCTGCACGCTGAACTTGCGTTTTTGAAACTGTATGATTCGGAATTGGATAGCATATTGTTTATAGGATGTAAGCTAAAATACCTTGACGATCTTTTAGTTTCATTGAGTATGACTCAGCCTTCCCTGACCGTAGTCAGTTTATCAGGCACTCTTAAGAAGTTGAGAAAAAACGTTGCTAGATTAAACATCGGAAACATTAAAAATAATGCAAATTAGATATATTGAGGGGATGACGTGAACAAATGATGCTGCTCAAATCTGAGGAAAAATCTATGAAGATCTCGCGACGAACTGACCCATTTTATGAAATTCTAAAATGAAACAGCTTTTGGAGTTTCAACTCGAGATATTTTAATTTGCAAGGTATGAATACAAATTGAATTGGGATTGATTCTTCTGATTCTTCTAGCAAAACTGTAATATCACCTAACGCGGAGATCATCATATTCAAAATGCTGCTTAACTTTCATGATGAAATCAATATCCTTGTGTTTAAAAGTAAAACAGTACAATATTATAAAGGGATAGCGATACGAGGAGGGGAGCGAATTTGATACTATTTTTGGCAAACCATTTTCACAACAGTTATGTTGTTGAAAAAATAATGATTTTTTCAATATTCATAGTTTCGGTGTACATTATTTGGTCTGTTTTGAGTATTGATTCTTTTGCGTTACAACATTCTTCACTGGTAGTACTGAGCAACGATACTGTGGATTCAATAAACCCACAATTCTCCACATCACAAGACCGTATTTATGCATCCTGGATTAGTAATGTCAATTCACAAAATAGTGATGTGATGTTCAAAAAGAGTGATAATGACGGGAAATCATTTTCAAAGCCTATCAATTTAAGCAATTCATCCGGAATTTCAAACATAATAAAATTGAGGAATAGTAAAAATAATGTCTACATTACATGGGAAGATAAGCAATCAGATCAATGGAAATTGTTATTTCGCAAAAGTCAAGACTATGGTAAGAAATTTAGCAATGTATTGAATATTAGTAGAGGTACTGGTAACGTTCATCTTCATGATCTATCAGCAGAAGGAAAAAATGTATACGTTGTATGGGCTGCAAATGAAAATATTTCATCTAAAATCAAGGAAGTTTATTTTAGGAAGAGTTCGAATTATGGTGATTCTTTTGGCGATACTGTTAATCTAAGTAATACAGATGATGATTCTCTCGATCCACATATAACCACAAGTCATGATGGGTCTACAATCTACATAGTGTGGACCGAATGTGATATTAAAGAAGATGATCCTATATGCAGGATTGCATTTACAAAAAGTTTAGATAGAGGCAATACTTTTACAATTCCCAAAAATGTAAGCGATACAACTCAATTTCTTAAACGAAAAACAAGTTATCATACACAGGATAGTGAATCTAAATCAAATAACCCCCAATCCTATCCAATAAAGAGTACAACAGGAGAAAAAGAAAACTACTCTATAAATCCATCAGTTTTTACCACATTTGATGGTAAGATAGTTTATGTGTTATGGGAGGAAGATTTATTGAGTACAGGACGGACTGAAGTATTTCTTGGAGTTAGTAATGATTACGGTAAGTCGTTTAGCTCAACAATAAACGTTAGCAACACATCTGGAGTTTCTCGGCTTGCGCAAGGCCAGCTTGTAGATGAGGACTTGTATGTAGTTTGGTCTGATACTTTAGATCAATACGATAAATTCAATGTCATGTTAAAAAAAGTTAGTTCAAAGAACTTATCTGGAAAGGCGATAAATTTGAGCAACAATTCTGGAAATTCTGTCTCCCCATCCCTATTGATAAAAGATGATAGAATTTTTACTACCTGGGCCGATGAAAGTAATACATCTTCTATCTGGCTATGGTCCGGCCATGTTACGGGTTTATCGGGTATCAACACAAAACTGAATGGGAACAGTGAAGCAATTCCTACAAATCCTGTAATTTTCGATACGAATGACAAGGCCTGGATTGGGTGGACAGAGAACAACAATTCCAGACATAAGATTCTTCTAATTGCACCAGAAAAAATGAAAAGTGACTAGCAAATAAAATTTCAGTTCATTTTAGGAAACCTCGATAGGCTACACTCTTTATTTTTACAACGATTATTATCATAGGGTTGTTTCAATTTACCCTACTTGCAATAATCTTATTTATTGGGAATCTCAAGTTTTTAGCAATAATTATTGCCAAGAATACTACTATCATTGTTAAGACTATAGTACCACTTGGAGCCAAGTTTACATAATATGAAAGTACTATACCAAAAACGACAGACAAAATTGAAATCACGCAAGAAATAAACAATGTCTTCTTAAATCCTTTTCCAATCATTAGTGCCGTTATGTTTGGAATAACTATTAATGAAGAAATTAGAAGGACGCCCACAAGTCTTATTGAAGCAATTATCGTTATGCTTGCAAGAATAATAAATAGTGTATTAATCCATGTTACATTCAATCCACTAACCTTTGCTTGTTTCTCATCAAATACAATAAGCATTAATTTTTTGTAAAATACATAAATTACCGGGATAACTACGGCGGCTGTAATCAAAATCATAATTACATCATCATTACTTATAAGCAGAATATTCCCAAAAAGGAAACTAAATAAATTCAGTGTAAATCCTCCAGAAATACTGATCAAAATAACACCGATGGCAAGACCTGATGTTAAAAGTACTGCAACAGAAGAATCAGGTGAAATCTTTGTTGATTCTCGCAATTTGTTCACACCAATTGCGGACAAAATGGCTACAACGTAAGCAGTCCACAATGGATAGATTCCAGTGAATAGACCCAATGATATTCCTCCAAATGCTACATGTGCAAGAGCGTCCCCAAATAATGAATGGCGCTTAAGTACTAGAAAAAGACCAACTATAGAACAAATTATGGAAATTGCTATTGCAGATATCAGAGCTCGTTGCATAAATCCAAATTGAATGATATCAAAAAACATTTCCATCAAATCTCTTTTTTATTCTGGAGTATCCATTTTTTTCGAACTGCCAAAATGGAGATTCATGTGTGATTGCATCGCAAATTCTACATAAGATTTCATCCGTTCCTCATTTCCAAAGAAGTCTTTTGATTCCCCATGAAAGAACAATTTCTTATCAATACAGGCTACCTTATTTGCCAGTTTTTCAACAGAGTTCATATCATGCGATGACCATACAATAGTCATTTTCTTATCTTTATTCAACTTAGTTAACAGCTCATAGAATTTTTCTTGAGCATTAGAATCAATACCTGTGGTGGGTTCGTCTAATATCAGTAATTCAGGCTCTCCTACAAGGGCTTTAGCAATAATCACTCGCTGTTGCTGACCTTCAGATAGTTCACCTATCCTCTTGTCTCCGTAGGCCTCTAATTCTACAAATTCAATTGCGTTTTCGATAGTTTCTTTTTTGATTTTCTTTCCAATCATGCCCAAGGAAACAATCTCTCTGACAGTTGCGGGAAATGTTTGCTCCACAGATTTTTTTTGCGGTACGTATCCGATTCTTTGGAAAGTTTTCTTGTCCTGTTTAATATCAGATCCAAAAAGATTGATTTGGCCTCTATAGTCGTTTAGTATCCCTAACATGCATTCAAAAAGGGTGGTCTTTCCTGCACCGTTTGGGCCAATTATTCCAAGAAAATCTCCTTTATCAACTGTAAAAGTAATATTGTCCAGTGAGGGAACCAATTCGTAGTAATATGTTAGATTCACTACATTCACGATTGGTTGCATTCTAGTCCTGCCATCAAATTTCTTATATTCTCGTGCATTTTGTCAATATATCCAATTCCTGCATCTTGTTGGCTTTTTGACAGTCCTTCTATAGGACTTAAAACAAGAACCTTGCCGTCCGGAATTTCTTGAGCGACTACCGATGCATAGCGTGGATCTATCAGATCTTCTGAATAGATTACATGCAATTGCAAACTCTTCGCAGTATTGATAACATCTGCAAGTCGTTTAGGGGTTATTTCTGCTTCAGGCCCACTATTAGAAATACTGTGTTGATTTAAGCCGTATCGTTGAGCAAAGTATGAAAATGCATTATGGAAAGAAATAAAGTCTTTTTTCTTGCATGATTCCAAATCAGTTCTTATCGTCTTGTCAAGTTTGTCAATTTCGTTTAAAAAATTCTTTGCGTTGTTAAAGTAGTTATCCCTGTTATTAGGATCAATCGTAATTAAACCATCACGTATGTTTTCTATCTCCTTCTTTGCGAGAAATGGATCCAACCAAACATGAGGATCAATGGTCTTGTTACTCTTGTCTGTAAACGAAACATTCAAGCCGCTACTAGCGTCAATTTTATGACCAGTACTAATTTTTTCAATCCAGTTTTCAATTCCTAGCCCGTTGTATACTAAGACATCTGCAGAATTGACGCTTTGTATTTGATTTATTGTTGGTTCAAAATCATGTGGCTCCATCCCTATAGGTATCAAGACAGATGATACTATCCTATCGCCACCAATTTTTTTGACGAATTCATGAATGGGGAAAAAAGATGATGCTACCTCTAATTTGTGTGAACTATTTGCAATAGGCTGCAATTCATGAACTGAACTTTCAGATGTACTGTTTGGAGTACTTAATTCTAAAGACAGATTTGTTTTTTGATTTTGTCCATACAAATTTTGATACTGTACAGAAATTAGAATGGATAATATTAAATAAGACAAAAATATTATCTCTCCTTTCATAACAACATAGTATGTTATTAAGAATATATACTTTAGTTATTAATTTTAATTAACTTTATTATTATAGTGTTAATAATATCTGTTTTGCCGAACTCACAGGCGGAGATGAATGCTCAAAACATATTTTGAAACCCCAACTCTCATATCTACTTGCCTATGTCACAAATCTGTGAAAAGATACCTATTTCGGCTTGAAATCAAGTTTCAAGAATTTTAGATTCCACGATATTTTCATGTATTGATGATACGATAAGGTTTCTGATGCAACGACTGCCCATAACCAATAGAACAATTGCAGTGGCAATTTACTTCATTATTACCGACATTTTTTTCTCACTTCATGGTAGATCTTGGTACCGGTGTAACATGTAGAAACAAATTTTTAAACAAGATAATAATTTCATATTTTGTTATCTTCGTGTGGTTATTGGTTTTTGGTGGGAAGAGTAGTTTTTTTCGAAATAAGCAATTTTGTGACGACTGAATTAATATTTAGTCTTATGACAAACATGCAATAATTATTATATCTAATTGCTGATTATCAAAATTTAATTGACCATAGTGAGTGTTTCATTAAATGAAGAAATAATTGAAAGTTTGGACAAGTTAAAATCACTGGGGTTTTCAGGAAGATCTGAAATCATAAGGGCAGGAATTAGAAATCTCTTATCGGATGAACGTATGAAAGAAGATTTGAACGGAGAAATTAACTCGTTACTTTTGGCAGTACATGATGAAGATTCAGATGATCAAGTTTCGTCCATAAGACATGATTTTGACAAGATAATAATCGTACACCTACATAATAAGATAGATAAAGAAAGGTGCCTTGAAATATTTTCTTTAAAGGGCGACGCAAAAGATGTTAAGGAAATATCTAGACAGCTTCAGATAAACAAAAGGATGCATTTTGTGAAATTAATTGTCGTTTAATATTCTATGAATTTTGATTTGACATCTGGATCACTACTTCAGTATCAGTTGATGTTAGTTATTTTTGTACAAGCTGTGATTATGATAAGTAAGCTAAATTTTATATTTATCATAATCGAAGCTGACTGGATCTTATATTATTGAAATTTTATACAATGACGATGTTATTCAATATGAGTTTTGAAGCATAGAATGACAAACTTCTTTAGCTACAAAAAATCATTTAGTTTATTTTATAATGACTTAGCAAGGTGGTTTTTCTTTTTCATGTTTTTTTCTGGAATGCTTTCTTCCTATGTTTTTGGTATAGAGTTAGCTCTCAATTATGCCATACATGACGAATTTGATTTCTTGTACTTTATCTTCACAATATTCAGCGTTCTAGGAACTATTTGGGGAATGATGGCATTTAGAGAATTTACCAGGTCATCGGATAGAGTCAACAAAACAAGAACTCTTGCATGTCAAATTAATCCTCGAATTGGAAAATATGAATATAAATCATATAATCCCGAAACTCATGAGTTTGAAGACGGCTATATACCATTTGGACCAATTGATTTTTGGGATCCAGCAACATATGCTCCTGAGTGGGTAGATAAGGGTAAGTATTGGCATGTCTTGCTAGGACTGCACATTCAGAATAAGGAATTGATACTCCAGGTTGTTAAAGATGATGACTTGATAAACACAAGGATTCGAAATGTAGCCACGACTGAAAGAGAAAATATTCGCTTTCCATGGTCAAAAAATGGATCAAATAGAAAATTCCGATACAGGGTGAAAATACCTCAATGGGCGGTAATGCGTGCTGACTATCAAGGGACAAAATCGAACAACCAGGAAGGAGTTGGGACGAATCGTGAAATAGGAAAACTAAACAGGAACATCGTACTGCTGGTGGATGAAATTATTGAAAGAGAGAGATTTAGAATAAAATATCCCTGGAAGATTACTGGGTTGTGGATCTATCTTTACAAGAGCTTACCTATTAAAATTATTTATAATGAAATTTTAGAAAAACTTCCAGGATTCCGAAAATCTATAGTAAAGGAGGCAAATGAAACACTTGCTGATATCAGAGAAGACAGGTTAATTTTGGCCATTTTAGATGTGGCAAAAAGTAAGGGATTAAATGAAACTAGAATTGAAAAAATCTCTACATTAATTAGATTTTTGGATGGTGTTTATTCAGATATTGGATTAGGTGAAGGATCTACTGAATATCATAATTTTCACCACAGCCTTGAGGTTTCTTATATGTCTCTAAAAATGTTACCAACCCAAATTAACAATTATAGATTTTCTGCTGATGAAATCGAAATTATGCTTGTAGCTGCATTATTACATGATTATGATCCACTACAATTTACTTATAATGGTAATAGTTCTAAACCTGAATCCACTAGTTACCCTAAATCAGGATCGACTATTCAACCATCAGTTGGACCTAGAGTCCATAGAACAATAGAAACTATTCACAGGTATCAAATACACGATGTGTATTTCAAATTAGATCAGCCAGAATTGGAAAGGGTGTTCAAAAATTTCTCCTTTAAATTGAAATCTCGGCAACCCGATATTCAGGCCCCTCCCATCGGAATAGAAAAATCTGACAAGAGTTTAATTGTTGAAGCACTGATATGGAGAACTGATTTTCCTTATTTTAAACAAGAAACTGCCCAAGAAATGTTTAAAAAATTGCTATCTGAGCTTAAGGCCAAAGGACATGACATTGAAAAAATCAATATCTTGTCAGAAGTGTTGTGGTTATCTGATCTATCTGTTACCTATATGGGGTCCGATCCGATACGGGCGTGGAACAGAGTTACAAATCTGTACGATGAACTATTTCTACCAAAGTTAGAGGCAGTTTCCAGAACGGATTCATACTTTTCTGACTTTGCAGATACTCATTTGTTTCAAGAACTAATGAGAATGAAGGGCTTTCCTGATGTATTCAAAAATAGATGGAATTCTGTGTACCAATTTTTTCATGAAGGAAATCCATCTACCATACTGATTAGAACCATTACAAACGCCCGCAAGAGTTTTTTGAAAATTAACATGGTAATCGGATATTTTAAAGGCGAATTTATCTATCAATTGGCAAATGATATTGGAGCTGAATTTTTCATTGGAATAGGTGAAGACCAAAATGAAATCTATTATGCTAAATCAAAGTTCATGGAGTTGGAGCCACAAAATGCATCTGTCTTTTGGGGCAATCCTACAAAGCTCCTTCCAAATATTCCTGACGATTCTATAGATAATTTAATCATCAACATGCCAAAATCCATACAACTTGAAATTTTAACTAATACATCTTCATTTGCCTCGTTGATAAGCACAATTAGCACAAAATTGAAAGATACTCCCAAAAGTTGGGGATTTATTCAATACTCTTTATAAGGAAATTCTATCAAAGGGATTTGTAGATTGTTCTGGTGTTACAAATTCCTATTTTTACTCAAAGTTGAATCTAGCTTCTCTTTCCTACTATTCAAACCCATACTTGCTTTCATTTTGCCTACACCGACCAAAGTAACCAAGTACAATTTTCAATCTTGACAATAATGCAATTGGCGAGTTATTCTTTGACCTGTCTGATACACATATCAGTAAGTATATACCTACTTTATTAACCGGATTATTTAAAGTAAATATGAAAATGCAAGCAGTGGAACTATCCTTATCTTCAATAAGAAGTCCTGAGACTAGAATATCTTACAGCACATATTTCAAAGAAAAAAGTTGATGAAATAATTAAGAATTCTACTCATTCAAATCAGGAATTTATTTCATATATAGTTAAGTTTGGAGCTGAAGAGTGGGATGGGTCATGGCGGAAGAATGTCAACAAGAGCTCAGTTTACTTATGATCAGTTTACAAATTGGTCGTTCAAAGACTTGTATGAATTGAATAAAAATCCTGTGTGGAACGAGCTAGCTAATCAAATCAAAAACAAGAATATTGGGCCCGTTACCAAAACGCTGTATAAATAATTATCCTAATTTGATGAATGAGATTACTAATGAAGCCGTAGGAATCAAAATTTTGTCCAAGTTGTAATGACGAAAAAAGCAACTGAAAATGAAATTCATCCTGGTGATCATGTACTTCAAACACTAAACTGCCGTCATACATCAAGACATTTCGATCGAAATCAGACAAAAAACACCGAGCACCGGACGAAAACGCTATACAAATAAAGCAAAACAAATCAACACGGGTAATGTTCTGTCTTCCGGAAGGTACCGAACAATGGATTGTTGCTCTCACAAGTCCAGCAGCTACTACGTTTATTATCGGAGCCGCCGGCATCGCTGTTTCGATTATTACATATGTTTTCCAGAAAAGGCAATTAAGATTAAGAGCATTGCTGGAAGTTTTCAGTGTTCTGAATCTTCCTGAACACAGGGAGGCCAGGCGAGTTACTTATGGAGAGCGGTCTGATGCTTCATATGACATACTGAAAATTTCGCGACCAAATTTTGATGGAGCGTATGTAGGAGAGCTTGAGAGAGTAGTTGTAGATATTTTTCGCGGCGATATGAATAACGCGGCTACTCTTATCTATCACGGTCTTATGGACGAAACAATTTTTGTCGAGGAGTACTGGTGGATAATATTAAGATGTTGGGATAACACAAAAGATACGATAAATAAAAGAAGGTCTTCTGGAACAGGTGCTTTATCTTATATGCGCAATTTAGAAAAGTTAAATAGTAAAGCAGAAAAATACGCGAAAAAAAGATTTCAAGAGGGATTTTGAAGAATATATAAAAAAATACAGGATAGAAAGCGACAAAAGGAACGCTGAAAACGTCGAAAAATGGGAGTTGATGCACTTTTCCACTACTTAACAAACCGGCAACCGTAGAAATACGATACGTTGAAGATGGCAACATTAAATCAGCTGTAATAGATCCTTGGTCTACAACCTTTGTTAATGGAGAAGTGCAACTATGGAGCTTTGCTAACAAGACAAAAGGAATATTTAGAATAAAAATTATCGAAAGTATGGTAGTAACTAATTTTAGAATTTTGGCAATAGATCATCAAAACAATAAACTCAATATACTTCATTTACTCCCGAACATTGATGACGTTATTGTTATGAACATACACCGCGTCTCTCAATCAATTGGATATGGGGTATATACTGGATATAGGACAAGGGTAGGGACAAGATTTTCTTCAGGAACAAGCAAGACAGTAGGAGATATCATATTCATTGAAAATACCCAAAAGAGTTCATGGATAGGAATTCCTGACCCGACAGGACTCAAAAATTTTA
>VBPX01000024.1 GCA_005877075.1 Nitrososphaerota archaeon
TATTTGAAGTATCATATATCAATTAGCTCAATTGATATAGAACCTTGATTTTAATTCTAAAAGCTGGGTACAGAGGGTCCGTAGCGTAGCCAGGATATCGCGGTGGTCTTCGGAACCACAGATCGAGGGATCGAAGCCCTCCGGGCCCATAGTCTAATGCCAAGACATCTTTTGCTTTGCTCTTGTTTTAGTAGATCCAGTATTTTCATAGAAAAGTAGTAGATTACAAACATATCAAAAAATATAGTTTACTTCAAAATTAATAGCATCAAAACAAATATGATTTATCTAATCGAAAAGGTTGTCTGAGCCGTATTAATACCTGAATTGACTGAGGCCATATAATTTCCTGATGGTGCCTGATTTCCATCAAGACCTATTTGGTCCCATACAAGGGATTTTGAATCTCCTGGACCCAAAATTGTTATAACTTGTGACGATAGAATTGGATATAATTCATTAGAGGCTAAGTTTCTTATGGTAAGCCCTAATGCAGAGTTTGGAAATGTTAATTGTTCAGATCCCATATTTTCAATTGTGATGCTAACTTTTTCTCCTGGATTGTAAATTTGTTTGTCTGTTGTAACGTTTAATATGTTCTGGATTGAATTTTTGATTTGGTTATTAACAGTTGGAATATTAGGTAAATTGGTCTCATTTTGAGATCCGGTCGAGTTATTTGTTATCGAACTAGTGTTTGAATCTTGTCCCATATCCAATTTTCCTAGATTCGGAACATTCTTAGTCATATTCTGGATATCTGTCTGATTTTCATTCTGATTTTTACATTCAGGTTGAGATTCAAAAGGACATATTTGTCCATCTTCGGATAATACTTTCATAGCTTTATTTTTAACATCGTCGTATGCAAATGTCTCTAATAAATTATGGATGAACTGAGTAGGTAGGATAATAAACGTTATAAAACAAATGAAAAGCAAAAGTGGAACTCTTGGAAATTGTCTGAATGTTTTGTTTTTGTTATCTGGAATCATAATAAAATGTAGTATACATCGCTTTTAATTGTTGCTTGCCTGGTAAAGTTTCTTGGATTTTCTTAATGTTTAATTTATTCTACTTGCATGAATGTTATTTTAAAGTCCTACAATACTAAACTTTTATAATAAATGAAGTGCATTACAATTTATTATGAGTCATCATATTGCAAAGATAATTGAAATAATAGGCACTTCAGACAAAGGATGGGAAGATGCAGCACAGGTTGCAGTAGATGAAGCAAAAAAGTCATTACATGGAATACATGGCATAGAAGTTGTGGATATGACTGCTAATGTAGATCCCGCCTCGGGAAAGATAAGTAATTACCGAACGTGCGTAAAAATATCATTTGCTGTGGAAAGAAGCTCCTAGATTATGAAAAGTATATTTCTAGCTTGACTAGCTTGAAGTGGATAGATGATATTATGAATCGAAAGGGCAATCGTAAACTTTAAAGTATCTTTAACTTTGTCTTAGGTAGGAATCGAAATGAAGAAAAAAAATGAAGAACCTGTAATATGTAGTAAATGTAATAAAACATTTGAAAATGACTCTGAATATTTACGCCATTATGATGAAAAGCACAAAACAGAAAATTTGTGAATAGGTCGGTTGTATTGGCACTGCTTTAATGCCTATACCCTTGGAACCTTTTCACATATTAATTAGTAATAAAAAAAATTATTCTTTTTTGGATTTTTTGCCCTCATCCATGTTATCTGTTCCTTTTTCGTTGATAGTAAATCTTACTTCACTATAGGGATGATATGGAGAATCGATCATTTTTGCTATTCTATTTTCACCAGACTTTCTCAAATACACTCTGTATGTTGAAGCATGGCCAATTACGTTTCCACCAGTGGGTTTTGTCGGATCACCAAAGAATGTATCTGGAGCAGACTGCACTTGATTCGTAACTATTATTGCAATATTGTAAATTTCTGAAATCCTAAGAAGTTTATGCATAATAGAGTTAAGTCTTTGTTGTCTATCAGCAAGTGTTCCTCTACCAGAGAATTCTGCTCTATGCAATGAAATTATACTATCTACAATTACTAGTTTTGCTTTGTAATCATCTATATATTTACCAAGATTTTTAACTATTAATTCTAGATGTGCGCTATTATATACTTTACATACAGCTACATTTTGTAGTGCACGTACAGGATCAATGTTTCTACTACTAGATATTTGTTCCAATCTTTCAGGTCTAAATGTTCCTTCAGTATCAATGTAAATAACACCACTGTTTAATCCACCTGATTCTACTGGCTGTCCAGCAGTAATACACATAGTATGACATATCTGTGACTTGCCCGAACCAAATTCGCCATAAAGTTCAGTAACTGCCTGTGTTTCGATGCCTCCCAAGAATAAATCGTCTAGCATACTTGAACCAGTGGAACATCGTAACAACGATCTTCTTTTCTTAAGTGCAGTATCAGCAGTGACGAATTCTTTTTCCAGAACATCTGATTCCCTTAAAAGTTTTTGTGCTGCCATTATGAACGAAGCTGCACTTTCTTTTGATGCATTAATATCTACTGCCAGATCTTCAACTCCAGCTACAGCTAGATCCATAACTGAAAAAATTCCTGCCTCTCTAAGCTTTTTAGCAGTTGTAGGACCTATCCCCTCGATGTCTTTAATTTCAAGACTAGTAAGATCATTTATTTGAGATTGTTCTGATAATGTAGTTAATGGCGCTTCAGTGTTATTATTCATAACGGTATTTTCTTTTTCTTCTACTTGTTCTAATTCTAAAGATTCCTCTTCTTTGTCTACAATATTGTCAGTAAAATCATCATCAATATTTTCAGATTTGTCTTTCTTGTTTTCCTGGCTCTCAGAATTCGAATAAGTTGATTTTTTATATCTCATTTCTAAACATCATGTACACCTATTACATTTAACCCTTGAGACACTGACAGGAGGGTGGGTGGGTGGTTGAACTAATGCCAAAATACTACGTATCTGATTCCATTATTAATTAGATTAAAAATATTCAGCAAAAATGAGAAATTATTTAGGTAGATATTCTCATCAAATAGAGTAATAATTGTAATGTTGCCAACCGAACTATTAAGAGTACGTATATCGAGTAAATCAAATCAGATAAGACCTAGATTCTATGAATATAAGGAGGATAGAGACCTTACTTTACCATCAAAAATAATTAAAATGTTTGATGAAATGGCAAAGAAGGGACTGACCAAAGCACATGTAGATGAAAATATCTCAGATCTAGAAGCTAGATATACAGATTATAAACTTGTTAGAGGTATTTGTCATCTTTTAGAAAGAAGATGCATATATGCATCACCTAACAATTTTTGTTCACACAGTGAGAACAACGACAATCCTACAAGTGCTGTACATTTTAGACGGAAAATATTTGAAGAATCATCTCAGATTGGTTACCCGGTAACAGAATATGAAAGAAAAAGCATACTTCAAAAGATTGCTTCTAAATACAACCTAAGTATCGATGAATTGGAAATTGCAATGTGGAGTGATCTTGAAAAAAACAAGCATCTGAAAAATTTTGATTCATTGTCTCCATTGCAATTAATTGCGTGGTACAATCTTTCAGTCCTCCAAACGCTTTTACTAAGTTGTGTCAAATTAGAATTCACCGTTTATGGTGGTTTGACGTGGAAGAAAATTTTACGTAGAGTAAAACAACTTGGTTTGATGTATTTCTTGCATTATGGATCTAACAACTTTGAATCAGATTCAAATGATGATACAAAAGATAACAAACATCTTGAATTGGATAAAAAAAATAACAAGGGAATTACTTGTACTGTTGATGGTCCCCTTAACATAGTAAAAATGACAGACAGATATGGGATGGCAATGGCTAAAATAGTTCCCCTGATAATATTTACCGAAAAATGGTCCATTGATGCAATAATATTGAGAAAATCTATTTCGGGTATCAAAAAAACATACAGTTTTCGCCTTTCAAATACCGACAAGGATGTTCCACTATTTGATGCATCAAATATTCATTTTCAACCAGAAGTTACTTCTGAATCTCGATTGGCTTTTAGTTCCTATGCGCCAGAGGACTTTGATAGCAATATAGAAAAAAAATTTATGGATAAATTTGTCAAATTTTCTAACGGATGGAGGCTAATCAGAGAGCCAGATCCGCTGATTCTGTCTAATGGGAAAGCGTTTATACCAGATTTTGTGTTTGAACGATACGGAATTAAGGTTTATTTAGAAATAGTGGGTTTTTGGACAAAAGAGTATCTAAACAGAAAATTAGAAAAAATAAAAGACTTGGTCAATGTATCATCTACTGTTTCTTCCTCTTCATTCATGTCGCACTCATCACATAACAATAGTGCAACAATTGACTTGTTGATTGCTGCCAATATTGAGAATTATGTTTCTGAAAATGGAGACAAGATCAGGATTGATTCCATCTTTTCTAATTTTATAGATAAAAAACATCTCATTTTTTTTAAGAAAGACGAAATTCCATTTGGCCCGATAATTGAATATCTAAAAGGTATTGATTCCAAAATGGTCGAACATATTTCTATTAATTCACACGACACAATTATCAAAGAAATAGAAAACATAATTCAAGACAAGCAAAATAAGGTTATTTTTCTTGAAAAGATATCAGCTAAACACGACATTCCCCTTGAATCCGTGTTGATGACAATTAAAAAACTTCAGTCAAATAATGATAATTCAGAGAATTTGATAACAAATAGACTTAAGGATTACCTATTAATTGATATGTATTTAATATCCAATGCTAAAATTAATGAATTGTTACCAAAACTTGATAAAATTAAAAAGTTACAGGATGCAATCAAATTTCTAACTGAAAACGGTATTCCAGAAACATGTACTACTGCACTTATTCCAAAAATAGGTTTTGATATTGTTTGGAATGGTATTGATTTTAATGATGCCCTGATTCAACGACAGTTGATGAATAATTGATCTATTGACTTAAAACATGCAGGACATTAGCAATATTTTATTTAGATTTGATTTAATTCTAGCTAGAGAAATAGTATATATGTTGATGATATATACAAATTCAGATATTGCAATTTACTGATAAAGGAAGGATATGGCTTAAAAATATAGAAGGAAATTGGCGGGATTCAATCTGTCCTTGTGGGAGTAATTTCCACTTTAATGGAGACATCGATGAGTTATTTTCTTGGGAACGGATACATTTAAGACATATGTCATCGGACCCCGAGAATCATGCAATGCTATCACTTTATCCAAGAGATATGGCTATCTTTTATCATTCCACAAGTGGTTACATAGTTGAAATCAGAAAACATAAACCTCATGAAATTAAAGACGTGAAAAATGCCTGCCTTTATGGTAATGTCAAGCTAGCAGGTGTATGAGTTACATCTCCTCTACACATTTTGATTCGATATAAATTTAATAAAATAATTAAGGAAAAGATGAAATTATTTTTGTAGTTAAAATTTACTATCTGACTGATTTGCAAAAAGCAAATAACTGAAAGAAGATGAGTAAAAATATGAATCTTCCTTCTGGTTGGAAGTTTGAATCAACACGGAAAATATATTCCAATAACTATATTGAACTATACGAAGACATTATAGACATCAAGAGTAGAAAGAAAATCTACACTAGGGCAAAGAGAAAAAATTATTCGACCATAGTGCCGTTTATATCAGATAATGAAATTCTAGTAATTAAAAGCTACCGACATTTGGTTAATTCATATCAAATTGAAGCTCCTTCCGGATACATAGAAACTGGTGAAACTCCAATTGCGGCTGCTGCTAGAGAGCTAAAAGAAGAGACAGGCTACAAGGCAAATAATATTATCAGCTTAGATTCATATACTTTAGATTACACGATGTTTGAACAAAGAGGGAATTTATTTATAGCTTATGATTTAGTTAATGAAAGAAACCAAGAATTGGGAATGATGGAGATAATAGAACCTATGATTCTAACAATTGATGAAATTAGAAAGTTACTAATCAATGGAAAAATATTAAATGCATCTTCGATTGTAGCTTTTTACAAATCAATAGATTTTCATTTAAATTATAAAAATAAGAACACGATATGATATTCTGTTTGAGTAATACTACCAATAATATCAATAATAAATATGGTATCAATAATTCAATCTACAGTAGGTAATAATTTGCAAGACGATTATGACGTCACAGTTATTGGGGGTGGAATATTAGGCTGTGCTATTGCCTATTTTCTTTCCATTATGACAGATTCATCAATTGTTGTTATTGAACAAGAAAAGAATGTTGGGTTGCATACCAGTAGTAGAAATACAGGAAAAGTTCATGCTCCATTTTATTATAATCCAGATAAAAAGTCATCAACTGCAATTCATGCATTAAAGGGGTTTGAAATGATAAGGCGTTACTGTAATTTACACAAATTACCATTCAAAGAAGATGGAGTGATTGAGGTTGCATTAGATGATAGACAAATTGATGTGTTGCATAAACATGCTCAATGGGCTCGCAAAAATGGCCTGAAAGATCAGGACGTAAAATTTTTAAATAAAGATGAGATTTTACAAATTGAACCTAATGTAAAATGCGAGTCTGCACTCTTATGTTTTCGAGATGCTTCAACTGATTATGGTCTCATCAATCAAAAACTTATGGAAGATGCCATAAAGTTTGGATGTAAAACTTCTTTTGAAAATAAATTCAGGTCAGTTTGTTCCAACAGTAACAGAGACGCAAATAGAAAAATGACTATTATTGGTACTGTTAGAAATATTACCACAGATTATATAATAAATGCAGCAGGAGGCAATTCGCTAGATATTGCTCATAATGCTGATCTTGCAAGAGAATACACTGACCTTCATTTTAGAGGAGAATATTGGATAGCTCCACAAAAATACATTAACCTTACTAAAAGAAGTATTTACTCAGTACCAAGGCATGCGGAGTATCCTTTTTTGGATCCCCATTGGATAATTAGAAGTGATGGAAGATGTGAAATAGGTCCTAATGCGGTACCTGTATTTGGTCCATATTCATATAAGCAGTATGATAATTTAAAAAATGCAGTTCCAAAATTATTTGAATCGTCCAAAATAGGTGTATTAAAATTATTATTAAATAAACAGTTTTTACGGTTACTATCAGATGAATTTTCAAGCTCTCTTTTTAAGACAAGTATGATAAATAGAGTTAGGAGATTCTTGCCCAGCTTGAATCCTTCTGACTTTAACCAGAGAGGCAGAGCAGGTATTAGGTCACTGTTAGTTGATAAAAATGGAAATTTTGTGTCTGAGAGTTTGCTTGCTGAAAATGAGTCTTCATTGCACATTTTGAATTATAATTCGCCTGGTGCTACCGGAGCTTTGCCTGTCGCGGCAAATATAGTAAAGGAATTAATTCAGAAAAATATAGTAAATAGTAATGCTTCGAGAAAAATTAATTCTCCCTTTGTGGACGAATTTCAATAATTTATTATTACATCATAAAAGCTAGTCAATATACTCATTATCCAAATCTAATATTATAATAGGGGAATTTGAAATAGACTGTTGAGGGGGTTGTTGTCTAGCTTGGTATGATGCCAGCCTCGGGCGCTGGAGATCGTCGGTTCGAATCCGACCAGCCCCATGTTATTTGTCATAGACTGTAATGCATTTTTGTATAACAATAAAACTCACGCAATAACTCTATTAAATTGTTCATGACCTTTTCCTAGTACGAAATTTTTCATTGTAAACCAGTTCATGAAGAGGTATACGATTCTTTCTGTTACCAGTCAGCCTTCTTTGTGGATATCCAAATCCTATTACAGCAGTAACACTCAATTCTTGTGGTATTCCAAAATCTTTTCGGAGTTTATCTTCCTTTATTTCTGTAATTATGCCTGAACCTACTTCATAATTCCATGCTGCCAACTGCATGTTCTGTAGAACCCTATTTCAACTAGTATAAACCGCCAGTGTTGTGTGTTAAGACCAGTGCGTGTTAATCTAGCAGCCTCGAGCACGTTGGATTTTATTTCTTGTGGCACATCTTTGGTGCTGAATTCTCTTATGTCCAGCTTGCTCCTTATAGCTTCAAAAGCGTCCATATTTGTCAGCTCTTCTTAGCATCCTAAAGGTTTTTAAAATAATTTGAAAATCCGAGTGACTAACTTTAGCAACCGGTGCGGGAATTATTCGGCTGTGATGAACAAGAACAACCAATAATCCCCACCAGTTGCTTTGTGTTTAAGCGAACGTAACTAAATGTTGCTGGGATAAACTATATAATAACTTGGATAATATATTCTAGAAGAATCTTATATAATTAATAATAATGAAAGGCAGGACGAATCATAAATAAATACTTCGCTTTAGAATTGAATACGAAACCAGAGCGTACAAATGCCATATGGAGCTATTATTCCACTTTCCTTGCCATCTACATCAGGACCATCTTTTTTTACTATGGCACAATCGTTCCCATGTATGAAATATAAACAGTCATTACAAAAATAACTACTGTTTAATTCGGATTTCTCAAAATAAAGAATTTCGAAATAACCTGAGGTTGCTTTTGATAACTTGGGATAGTCCTTATCTTTCGGGATTGTACTTTGTGACATGTATATTGTAGGCCAACATTTTATTTTAATATGATTACAAATAAGAACAGTAAGCTAACTCTGCATTCATAAGCTTCATGGGGGGTCTAAATTTATGTCAAATTTGATTCACAATTCCATATATCACAAAGAGGTGGCAGTTCGTTGAGTAATTCATGTCATATTAGTTTGGTTTCCAATCTCAATGGAATTGGTTACATTCAAGCTTGGAGAATTTGCCAATTCGATCTGTCCTCTTATCTCGCCTGTATGATGTTTTTCAGTATCTACACTTACGTATGTATCTCCACTTTTCATTGAAGATACAAGGTCTAAAATAGATTTACCCTGCATTGGACCTATCAGATCCGAGGCAGTGAAGCTTCCAGTTATAATCATGCCAACATTAGTCATTTGTTCCTTTGCCTGTTTCATAAGGTCGACTATTACCTCTCCATTGCTACCCATCTTTCCCATGTGGATCCTGATCCCATTTGGATGAATGATCCCAGTAATGTTTAATTTGTAATTCATGGTTGAACTGTTGGGGTGTTTGAATGTTGCATGCCCTGTAGCATTTGTACTCACTGGCGGAACCACCTGATCTCCTGACAGGGACGCAATTTTCTTTGCAAATGCAACACCTGAGATTGAAGTTACTCCTACTGTTGCCACTAAACTCAATACGAATAGTAACATGAAATATGAGGTCTTATATGATTTCAATAGCTGCACCTACTATTAATTCGATATAAGTATTACTTATCAAGGTTAAGTCCGATGTTTCATCGTTTAATAAACAAATTAGAATCGATTTGATATAGCT
>VBPX01000006.1 GCA_005877075.1 Nitrososphaerota archaeon
AAAGATATTCTTATTAATGATATTTGTCTTATATTCTCAATGATAAATATTAGCTTTGAGAAAGATATTGCAGTACTACTTCCTATAATAGTAACCTTAAATACAGTTTTTGTCTCTGGTTTCATCGATCTTGACTCTACTGGGACGATTATTTCAAATTCAATTAACGTATATGAAGAGAGGAGCGCAAAATTATCAAGATTACCCTCTAGTCATTGGTGTAGAAAATGTTCCTCAGAATCCTTCTATCTAGAAGATACAATTGAAGTTACTACGTCTTCTAGTAAACCAACATTGTGTGAAATATATGTATGTGAAAGCTGTGGTCAGAAAATTGAGTGTTGGAAATATTTCGAAGAATCTCATTCACCCTGAACTTTTTTAAAATTGGTTTCGTAAAATAGACGGTACTTTTATCTGATTAGAAACGTCATGCGGATAGGAAACATCTGCTAAGCTGATATTCACACATCAACCTCAAATAAGTAAACTTTCTTGTATAATGGATTACCCAGTTGAAGAATAAATTTATGATGGTCTTTTCAATCAAATTTCCAAACCAATACTCTACACAACAAATTACTTGCTTAGTCGGTGTTTCAGATCAACTATTGTATCATTTAATTGTTTATTAATTTTTTCATAAGTTTCTATTTGCTTTTGCATTCTCGATAATTGTTGATAAAGTTCTTGTTGTTTCCACATGGTTTCAAAAATAGTAACATAAGAAATAACTGTTGACCTAATCGAAGAAAACAATGATAGTCCAATAGCCTCATATGATGTATATTTTGTATCATCTTTTAATTCAACGTACAATACAAATTTCCTATCAACCAGTAAAATTGAAGCCCTAAATCTTGATGGTTCTCCAAGGTTCATAATCTCAATATCCCATTCATCTCTGAATTTTTTTGAAATTGTATTTATATCATCATCAAAAGGAGTAAGAATTCTTATTTTTAATTTATCATTATTTTTCTCATTTCCCGTAATTTAGGCAGTATACCCATACGTTCTTGTCTGTGGAAAGCATTAGCCGTAGAAAATAATGCTAAAATTTCATTTTCCGATGACCATGCTAGCTTAAAAGCAAGCTCTTGTACTTGAATTGGATCCTTAATAATTTCAAAAGTTTCATTTTCATTTGCTTCTGCCTTATTTTTCATTTTGCCAAATTCTTGTTCCTTTAGCGGAACACTGGCCAAAATAGAATTGGAAATGTGTTGTTCATCATTACAAATAGAGGTTCTAAATTCATCGCCATATAGGTCTGCCAATTTTTTAAACATGCTCATACATTCTTCTGAATTAAAAAGGTATTCATATCCATCTATTTTCTCTTGTATTGATTTCTTTTTTTCAAATGCTTTACCGCATAATGCATAAGTAAACCTGTTATCAGAATTTTTTTTATTTAGAATCTCGTTTAACTAGCTATTAATTCCAGCAAAGTTATTTAAAAGTTTAATGAAATATTGAAGAAATAATAAAATATTTCTATTATTTATGTAAAAAACTCAATTTATACATTTGTAATAATCAATATTCGGATTTGAGTAGTCGAACATACCAAGTATTCTGTAATAATTGAGGTTAACTAATGTTCTAATTTTTTTTACTAGATGATTTCAAAAAACTGACTATTTGTTGTAAGTATATTCTGTTCTCTTTAACACATGGCATTAGCCTCAATACATGAAAGCGAACTGACTGTAAGTCAATCAGTAAATAGTCAAAATTTTACCGTAGGACAAAGTTGGGGAGCTTTAAGAAAAGCATGGAAAGGTTACAGAATCGCAAAGGTTCAAAGAGATGATACCAAAATGACAGAATATGCAAACAAGATTAGAAAAATTCAAGGTGAATTAAATATCGCTGTATCGTCATTCCCTAATTTGGGAATTTCCTAAATTTTTTTTCTTGTTAATAAATCAAAGTATAATAGTTTTTATTAATTTCTCTTAACCTTTATATATTTACTTCAAGGAAGCACGTATCTATGAGTAACAACTCAAGATCGTTTACACAGCAGTTTTTTGACTTTCTTAAAACGTTTGGTATTATTGGATTAGCTATTGCATTTGTCATAGGTTTAGCGGCATCCAAACTAGTAACTTCATTTGTTCAAGATATTGTTAATCCGACAGTTGGTCTGTTCCTGCCTGCGGGAGACTTGCAAAAAATGTCTGCAAATGTTACCAATATTTCTGGAGCTACTTCACAATTCAAATATGGAGACCTAGTTGCCAATATAATTGACTTTCTCATAATCGCACTGATTGTATTTATTGCTTATAAGTTACTAAAAAGGTACAAATTGGTAGAAGATAAGACAGAACCAGAATCTAAATAAATTTTTCATTTTCCAAATCTTAATTTTGTTTATTTGCGTAGTAATCTATCACTACAATAAATTATATTCATTTTATTGATATACACAATGCTGATTATTAATAAACGAACTTTCGAGTTACCATTTTTTTAATATAACATGCCAGCATATTCATTAATCCTCCAATAAAGTATCAATTTTTTTATTCAAATCCAAAATTTTCTCTAGAAGTTTTTCATTATGTTCTTCAACTTGTTTAATTTTCTCTAGAAGTTTTTCATTATCATTTTCTAATTGCTCAATACGATTTAGAGTATAATCCTGCTTATCAGAAGTCTTTTTTTGTCTATCAAATATCCACCAACTAACTAGCGCACCAATTATTGCACCAATAAGAATTCCTAAATAAGTACTCGATGAATTGGTCATATCCATACAATTTGGATATAATTCTGGTATGCAACCCCATGTTAGAGCCCATAACCACATGATTTTGATTTATTACACTCTATATTATAACATTCTTTTTGTCTGTATGCACGGGATTTCTGATTTCAAACTACTATCCATTTTATCTGCCACTTCCTGGTAAACCAATTCCTTTCAATGGAGTACGATAATCTGTAGTTACATGAACTCCCTCCTTTGTAGTTATGTTGATCGTTTCTAATTGCGTATCAGGTTTTGGATAAAAGAAAAATGATTGACCTGGTGTCAAGCTGTCTAGATATTGAATATCATTCTTACCCAGGTATACACTAATATTTGTAAGTGGATACTCTCCGACATTATTGACTCTTATTCTATAGTATGTACCAGCGATATCAGTTGTATCCTTCGTAGCATCAACTTCAAGGGCATATGGAACTTTAGATTCTTGCTTTATGAAAAAAAAAATTAATGCCCCCACAAATATTACTCCAATTAAAGAATAGTAAAGGTAAATTCTACTTATCATCAAATCTAGCATGGTGTAGTTATTTAATAACTTACATCAGAATATGATATCATGACACTCATCATTGGAGATCCAAAAATTTCATGAAAAATTAGGTTCTCTTCAATCTACCAATCCCATCCCCGAAAAACTTTAGTTTTTCAAACTACTTTTCTGCTCAAGACTCATTAATTCACAAGAATAGCAAAATGAATTTTGCAAAATATAAATGCACAAGTTGACTTATTTCTTTGATTCGATTTGGAATTTGATATACCCAACTGGGCAGCTGCAATAATTGAATTAGGCATAGGCATTGCAATTACAATAATCATCTATAAACTTCAATCCAGAACTGCAAAGTTGACGGAACAGCTACTGTCGAAAATTTCATTTATGACACATAGGATGGATTCATTGTTAGAACAAAGAAGATTAGACGAACATTCCAAAAAAGCGTTTGAGTGTAGCAGGATTATCGATCATTTAGAATACATAAGGAAAAAAGAGGAAGAATTGAAAGAATATTTGACCGATTATATTTCGGGAGATAGGACAAGCGAACAGTTGAAATATTTTATAAAACAGAATTTTATGCCAATTGCCAAATATAGAATTCATGAGGTAGAAGATGCTACTAGGCAGCTAGGGGACAAGTTAAATGATAATAACCTAAGATTGGACTTTTTATCGTATATTGAAGTATTCCTAAATCTTAGTGAAATGGTGGTAGTAGATAGCAATCCGCAAAATGATAACGACCTTGAAAATTTTATAATTTCTATTAACCTACAACTACGAAGCATTCAAGATTTCCTGACTAGATTTCGTAAAGAGTTGGAGCAGACTAACAATAGCAGCATATAGCGTGCATAGATGAATTATTAAAATCAACATTCCTTATTTTTTTGAAAGTTGACGACCTGCTAAGCAAACTTTAGTATTGGATCGCCATAAGTTCTTTTAAAGTAATAATACCCATGACATTGATCTTAGGGTTTATTATTACTTTCTCTAGGCGACATGAAATGTTTGTTTTGAAATTAATCTTTTAGATTAAATTTTTAGGTAAATAATGAAACTAAATTTCATGAATAAGATCCTTCAGTATCCTCTTTGCCTTTGGTACCAACATCTTAACCGGATATCCTAAACAAAGAATGGAAGAAGGTGAAAGATCTGTACCTAGTACTTCCATAATCTTGTTTTCATCTATCATGCCAATCCATATAGAGCTCAATCCCAAAGCATGTGCTGCTAATTGAGAATATGCAGCTGCAAGGGTGGCGTCTTGTTGAGAGAATTTTCTGATTATCTCTGGAGGAAAATTCAATTTTACTCTTTGGGGATTCATGCAAAATACCAGCACCACAGGTGCATTGACATATGGTTGATTATTAGCAGCTTCAACAAGTTTTTTTTTAATTTGCTCGCTTTTTATATGGTATATCTCAAACCCTTGAAAGCCTCCTGCAGTAGGTGCAGTATCCGCTGCTGCAAAAATCATTTCAAGTTTCCATTCTTCCACATCTTTATTTTCAAATTTTCTCTGAGATCTTCTATTCAGCATAATATTGAAGATATTCGTTTGTACGATGTCCTCTATATCATGACTTTTGATTTCTTCTTTGGGATATAGTAGTTGTGTATTCTTATCTGTAAACATTCTTGAAAAAATATCATTTGGGAAAGACACATACTAGTAATAACTTTCAGCTTATTAAATTGGATCCGTTTTAATCAAATCATGATTTGACTCATACTGATGTTATTCACGAATGTGGATAGAATTATTATTCATTACGTACAATGATTGAAACATTTTCGAGTTCATTTGAAATAGATTATTGAAAACGGTTAAAATTAGTAACCCTGGGAAGGCACAACATGAACCGTCCGGGTTATTCAACTAATTTAATGTATTGAAATTGATTCATCAACTAATTGGGATAGATCTATTCTATAGTAATCAATCATAGCCGCATCATACTGTTGAACTATTTCAATCGGTTCTCCTTTAATTTTTCGATGAATAATAAGTTCTCTTTGATAGTAGCTCGTTGCATATGTGTAACCTCGGATTTTTGCCTCTTTTAGAAATTCCGACCTAAGCATGTGACCACCCATTACTCCCAAGTATCCAGTTTTGATAGCCATCCATTCCATAAAAACAGTATTCATTTTACCTAAATTTTCATCGTATGTACCCCGCCTGAGTGATTCCATATGTATGGCATTCATTTTACCTAAATTTTCATCGTATGTACCCCGTCTAGGTTGGTGTTTTTCTAAAGGTCCCCCTTTTACATATCCTACAATTTCTCCTACATCACTGTTAATCCTAAGTGTAATTAAAATGGTACTCATGTCATAAAGAGACTTCTGAAATTCTTTATCCTTAAAATTTGTAGAAGAACAATATTCTTGACGTATTTTCATAATCGTATCTAAGATATCCTCATTTCTCACATTCTTATCATTTGTAATATTTTCTACAACTGTAACCAAATCAATTTCATTTTTTCGAAGTGATGATTTTATTTCTAATTCATTTTCCCAAGCTTCCCTAAATCCTTCAACGTTATCGAAAAAATTTTTCTTATATTCTACAGGTAAACTCTGTATTACTCTTTCAGAGGTATCTTTTTCATCTTTTTCCTTAAGCGCAGTAAAGTATTTTACAGATTTTTCATTTATGACTTGTGAATGCCATCCAATACCACGTGCATTGCGTCTGGCAAGTTCCTTAGCATATTTAAAATCTCCTAAACAGTATCCTGCAATACGGTCACAAATCGATAAGAACTGTCCAAGACTTTCATAATGTTGTCTTGAAATAGTATCGTCTTTATGGATACCCGCCAAGGAAAATAGTTCATGTATTCTTTTTAGTGCATGTTCCTTTTGTTCTCCAACAAAAGGATATGTCGTCCTATGTATTAACGCAATTACTATGTTCAAATCAACTTCAAAAGAGTCGATGAGTTTGGCCAATTTTTGATCACTTCTAATAAATAATTCAATATTGTCCTCATTAGGCTTTTCAAATTCTTTTTTGGGATCAAAATCATGAAATAGTGCCGCCACAAATAAATTCTTGATATCTTTTTTATTCATTTTATTTTCTAGTTTTTGATTTGCCGCCGATAGCAATGAAATGTAAGCAACTTCAAGATTATGATTAATGGTGTGATAACCTGGATAATCTGAACCTAGACCATGTTTAGAAAATTCGGAGACAGCATGTCTAATGATCCTAGATGTTGCCTTTATGTCGAATTCCATTTGTCCAGCTAACTCTAGTATCTCGTCTTTATGAGATGCCTCAGCGGTTAGACCAATATTGTAACGAGTCCACCAAGGAAATAGCCTAATTCTCTTGTAAAGTTCATACCACCACGGAAATGGCTTAATAAGTGGAGTTATTTGATATCCAATATCTCCTGTGATAATTTCGTTATCAATCTCATCTAATACCATTAAATGACACCTCCATTTAACAACACAATTGAATATAAAAAACTTATCTTAAAAACAAATTAACGCTTATAAATTCAACAAACATTAATTATATTTATGATAAATTATAAATAATTAAAGTCAAATATGTGATTTTTACTTTTTCATAGCTGTTACGTATTTCTCAAATTCCAAAAAAGCATATTCACTCTTTAAATTTGATATATTTGATTAAGATAATTAGAGTTTTTGACATTATTTTGCTAGAAAGTGTATATACGGGATATGAATACTTTCCATATCCTGCCAAATAGTGACCATTATGGAAAATTCTTGATGTATTTTCATGATCATATCAATCCGTGACTCTTCTTAATCTGTAATCATTTTGAAGAAATTTGAATATACCACTTCACAATTATTGGCCAGGTTTTCGAAATATGCTTTCTTATCCTTCAAAATGGCATCTGCTGTTACTCCGAATTCTTTCATTTCTTCACCATAATTTTCTGTCCAGGTTTGAATCATTTGGGATGTTACCTCTAGATGAAACAAAATACCTATACTATTACCAATTCTGAATGCTTGCGGATACAAATAGGAAGAGGCCAAGAGTGTTGCTGACCTTGGAAGTTCATAAGTATCTCCATGCCATTGGAAGACTTTAATATTATTATTAACTATTCCTTTGAAGATATCGTTCAAGCCTTCATTATTTATTGCTACATCAAACCATCCAATTTCTTTTTGGCTCCCTTTGTAAACTCTGCCACCAAGTGCTTGAGCAATTAATTGTGACCCTAGACAGATCCCAAGTAGTGGAACTTCATACTGTTTAGCCTTTCTTATTAATTCTTGTTGTTCGTTCAAGTACGGTAGATTTTCGTATACTGACATGTATCCTCCCAAAATGACTATGGCTGCATACTGATCCGGATCTTGTGGAATATCGTGTCTTTTTATATTTACAGTCTTTATATTATATCCATCAGATTCAAATAGTTTCTTCAAATTGCCTAGTGTCTCAATTTCTGTATTTTGGATACAGAGTATGGTATCTTTCAATTAAGTAGTATTGAATTGAATCATTATAACTACTTATTCAGGTATAAACCTATTTTCATTCTCTTTGGTTATACCTTGGCTTGTAATAAAAACAAATACTAGCCAAACTAATTTCAATTGTTGTTGAATTATTTTTAAAGAGTAAAATTGTAAAAAACAATTTTAAATTTTGGTAAAGCAATCTCCAATCGTAAATTTCGATTCAAGTAATTTTGAAAGAAGCTAAATACTATTCTATCATACGAGAATTAATTGACAGTAATTATGATTTACAACACATATCTTTATCTTTACATTTGCAATTTACAGCCTCTTTTAGGCATACTGGACATACTATGACGCCACAACCTACACAAGTATTATCTAGAGCATTGGAAGCCCAATGGCTACACGCATTAGTGGTCAATTATTACATATATTACTTGAGTCTATATTATAAGATTATTTAACTCAAATTCAAATACCTATAGGAACCGTTTAAAAATCTGAACGTAAACTTACTTAACTTTAGGTGTGGTGGATTTAAATCAATTGAGACAATGAATAATCAAATTTCTGGGAAAATTATTTACTCTCTCTTTTTTGAGTAATAGAAGCAAGAAACTCTGTACGTATATGATCTATTTTTGGTATTAGTCTATCCCATTTGTTTAATTCTATATTTTTCTGTCTGGCATAGATTTCTACTGATTTTTTTATCGAATGTTCCATTCGTTTCATTTCCTTTACAGTCAAAAACACGGGCTTGGTAAAGCGTTAACAGAAATAGCTGGTCCGTTTCTAGATGAATTACTTGTAGCATTTTCTCTGCTGTCTTTTGGATTGAATGTATCAATAACAGAGTAAACTTTCTGAATTCCTATGTCATAGGCTACGGTAAGACCAATTGCTGCCGCCATTGTAATAATAACAAGTGTTATTTCTCTTTTTTTATTAGACATAACTAAAGCCTATTATTATATTTTTAATACACTTG
>VBPX01000007.1:0-9506 GCA_005877075.1 Nitrososphaerota archaeon
CGTTATAGACCTAGTATTTGAATCGCTGTCCAGACCCTTACCACTTTGGAATAATTCATCAACAACACGCAATTGAGCAGATTGACATATGTCTTTGACATCGCTCCCACTATAGCCATCTGTTAATTTTGCAAGATCTTCTATTTTCAATGAAGACTCCATTTGTAGTCTTTTTGTGTACTGACAAAAAAGGTGGTTTCTTGATGCTTTATTTGGTAAGGAAACATAAATCCTTTTTTGAAATCTTCTCAGGAAGCCTGCTTCCAAACTCCACGGTTTGTTAGTAGCACCTATTACGTACAGTTTTGATTCTCGTGATTTTCCATTTATTCCATCCATTTCTGTAAGGAATTGATTTTTTACCCTAACTTCTCCTCCAACTTCACTATTTCTATTGCCCAAGAGTGAGTCTATTTCATCAACAAAAATAAGAACTGGGACTCCTTCGCTATCGTGTAATTTACGAGCCATCGTAAATAATTTTGAAACGTTTTTCTCCGCTTCACCTAGCCATTTACTCATCATGGAGGCGGCATCGACGTTTATGAAATAACCGTCTATTTCTGCTGCTGCTGCAGCTGCTAGCAAAGTCTTTCCACAACCGGGAGGTCCAAAAAGAAGGATCCCTTTTGCCCAACCTAAAGGAAGCAAGTCAGGTCTTATAGTTGGATAGACTATTGATTCTCTCATGGCTCTCTTTGCGTCTTCTAAACCTATTACTTCATTCCAAGAGACCTGTGGTTTGTCGTTCATTACTAATTCTTCAAAATCCAAATTATAGCCTTCATTGGGCCCGGTCTTCTTTCTTGAGGTTGGGATATTGTTGAAAATTGAGTTCGTTGAAGTTGTTGACTTTTGGTTAAATTGTCCTACCTTATTAGTATCAGAATCATACAAGGAATTAGACATTTGCAATGCTTTGATTCTATTTTGATAAGCGCTTGCTCGCTCCATGTATATCTTGTTTAACTTATAATCAGGATAAATTTGCACCAACTTGAATAGTGCTTCCACGGCTCTCTGATATGCACTGATTGCCTGACCATTGGAACCTTCTGAATCTAATCTAATTGCTTCGGCAGCATACTTGCTTGCACTATTCTCAAGTTCCTGTGGGGCTAGACTCATATAATCAATAAAATTCATAGTATTTCTTTGAATTACTACATTGTGAATCTATATTGCTCAAGGAACAAAATAAATTGAACAAAGAGTAAGAAAAATTATTATACTTTTATCCAAAAGCATAAAAAAATATACAGTTATTACATTAAATTATTATTTTGTCCTAGTTACATTCTTACTTTCTTCAATTAATTTACCTTCTTGGAGCATTGTAAGTGATTACCCCAATAATGAGACAATATCAAATCAAAAATACCCATCATCTACTTTGCACTGTAAATTACTTCAGCTTTACATTTTTTTTTGTTTTGTCCAATCATATTGACATCCTGCTTTACGTCTAGATATAAAAAAAAAGAATATGATTAAGCGTCCTAATGATATACCAAATTATTATGATCTTGTAGGAAACCTAGAAGAATTCGGTTTATCAAAATATGAATCAATGGCTTACATTACATTAGTTTCAAAAGGGACATTAGGAGCAAGTGAAATAGCATATTATTCAAATCTTCCTAGAACAAAGATATACACGACCTTAAAAAAATTAGAAAGAAAAAAACTGTCAACAATTTCAAATCAAAAACCGATGATAGCAACTGCTACACCTCCTAGTGAAGCTTTCGGAGATATTATATTGTTACAAGAAAAAAGATTGACGAATATGCACGGCATACTGGATAACTTGAAGAAGTTGAGAGATGATGGGATAAAATCCCATGAAGAAAAAAAGTATTTGATTATGGATCCTAAAGTAGTTGTAAAAAAAATTAATGAATTGATTGGCTCAACCAAATCAAATATAGATCTAATTCTTGATTCGTGGGGATGTAACGTAATTTCTCAATGTAAGACTTCACTATCAGAGAGCATAAGGAAGGGAGTAAAAATCAATATGCTAATTGGAATTCAGTCGATCATAAATGACAGTATTGGAACATTCCCAAATGGGATAGAGATTAGATCAGATAATGTTTCTGGAACTATACTAATCTTTGATTCCAAAAAAACTATTTTCATCGATAGCACTAATGGAAAAGCCTCACTAATACTGGCAACGGATCCCTTCGGTACTTCGTATATTAAATTATTTGATGAAAAGTGGAAAAAAGCCCTAAAAATAAATCCCACAATGCTCAACAATGTGGTCCGTAAAGAGGCATTAATTCTATCAAAAATGGTAGAAAATGATCTTTCACAAATTTTGCTGGACTTATCTATCAAGCAAGAAAATGATTATGGATCTGTAATTGACGAAATTGAAAAAATAGGTGGCGATATAAACTGCCGTAAGATTGAGGAAGTAATAAACATCATCGACTATGCATTAAAGCTAAGCTATTCAGGTTACATAAATTATGAGAACCAAAGGAATATGCTAAAGATACACTTTGATTCAAAAGAAAAGTCAATAGTACCCTGGGCATTAGTTATTGTTGCATATATCAAGAAATTTGGAAATGATGCAAAAATCATTTATGACCGTAAAGAGAGTAAGGCAAGTACTCTGTACATACAACTCTTCAAGCCAAACCTGATTCATGTAAATTAGGATCAATATGATTTTTGATTTTGATACAATTATTCGTTTGATTTGAATTTATCCTTAAGGGTTTTTATTTTTTTATACCGGACACGCAATTCGTTACCGCATATTGGACAAAGTGTCAAAGTTGGAGGATAACCGTTACCACAACTCTTACAGAACTTGATCCATTTTCTTGTCTCTTCAATACCTCTCGTTCCCAAATTAAGTATTGGAATTGACATAGCATTTACCAAATTGCATATTGCAAAGTCATCAGTAACTAATATTGCATTATAGTCTTTAGCAAGTGCAATAATTGAAACATCTGCTGTCGAGAGACGGCTCTCTCCTATTTTCTTTGCAATATTTTGAACCAATTTTATTGTCTTCTTACTAGATTCAGATATCTTGAGTCTCTTGTTCGATATCAAACTCTCCAAAATGGAAAACTTATTTTGAATATGTGAAATTTCATTATACACCATTTCTGTAGTAATGCATGTACTGTTAGAATGTAAATGAAATCCTTGATAAAAGGCAGTTGCGTCCAAGGCGAATATAGATTCTCTTTTAGAATCCAAGTTTTTCAAGTTGCCTAATACCCCTTTTACCAATTCGCAAGAACACTCCTTCATAAGGATATTTTGAAATGGTAATTTTGTTTTTTGATCTGGAATCATACACTTGCTGACCGTCAATAATTACTTTCGAATTATCAGACGAATGGATAACAATATCATTTAATTCAACAATAAGCGCAGGTGTCTTGTTAACTGGAGCAATGGGTAGTATCATGACACAGTTCATATTTTCGTGAACTATTGGACCTCCTAATGAAAGAGAATGGCCAGTTGACCCAGTAGGGGTGGAAATTATCACTCCATCCATTTTTTGTGAAACTGGATAGTCAAATAAATCAATAGTGAAAGTTGGAGTTTTTGTCAAATTTGTTCTTGTTATGACGATATCATTTAGTGCAGCGCCAATCATTTTACCATCTATATGTGCCTGCAATCTTAGCCTTTTATCGTAGAAATAATTTCCGTTGAAAATATCATGCAGTTGTTCATCAATAGGTTTTGTATTTGCTTCAGCCAAGATCCCTCTGGTTCCGCCTATGTTCAGACTAAAAACAGGCGTATTTTTTCGAATAGCTCTAAATGCACGAAGGGTTGTACCGTCGCCCCCTATTGCAAAAACTAAATCAAGATCAATATTCACAAGGTCTTCAGGTTCAACCACATGAATATTATTGATGTCTAGTGGTTCTATGGAAAATACTTCGATTTTTTTTCCATCTAGATATTTTGCAATATGTCTAGCAGCATCCTTTGCTAATGCATTTTTGATTTTTGTAATAATAGCAGCTTTATTAATCTGAAGTACCAACTAGCAAATTAGTTTCTTGCATGACTTAAATGCATTTTTATCTGTAATGTTTCCATCCACACGAATAAATATCCTCTAATTAATTCGATTTATGGGCCGATAGCTCAGCTTGGCGGAGCGTTCGACTGATAATCGAAAGGCCGAGGGTTCAAATCCCTTTCGGCCCAATTCAATATGCAATAAACAAATTTCATTTATGGTTCTAGCTGCCCCACTGAGCTTGATCAGGTAATATGTGTTGAATATGTAGATGGTTGTAGAGTAGGAAATTAACCGCAAACATACAGTAAAATATAGTCATCAAATCACATTTGAACTCTGAATCTGGTGTAATTTTTGATCAAATTCAATGACAAAATAAATAATCAAAATAAAAGTTGTCCACGCTTTTCAGTATTTGGTATCATAAAACTAGATCTAAAGCATGAGTCAATCATAGGGTTAACCATTAGATTCAAGAAGTGAAGAATTATTTTCATGAATTCGCCAAAATAGAATTCCGGTATTCCTCTTTTGTCCATTCAATGAGTGATGTCAATTCGGTTGTGGTATAATCAACATCCATATCCTCTGAGGCTTGCAAGAGATCATTGTTTGTGCAAACAGCAATCCTTAAGTCGCCTCTAAACTTGTTCCTTAATGTCTTTATAGTATTAGACAAAAATTTTAAGGTATTCGCATTAAAAGAAAATATCTGTATAACTACTAATCCCTCTACATTGCTTAATTTTTTAGTAATAAGCCTTTGAATGTCAATATCGAAAAAAGGATCTATCTTATTTTCAATACTGCCCAAATACAAAGAATGCCATCCTATCAAATGCAATATGACAGAAGCTATTCTTGCCATGTATGTAGATTCTTCTGATCCAGAAATGATCATGCAATATGCCTTTAATTGTTCAGTCTCTGTGGTGCCGACGAATTTTGTCATCAGTGCAAGATCTAAAGCAGTAGTAAAAATTAATAATTTCTCGCTCTCATTTATTTTTCCTCTGCTGTACATATCATTTATTATATTCAAAGTTGGTAAAACTATATCGAATAAGATTCTCTCTTTTGATATCGTTGAAAATAACAAATTAGAAATTATGTTTTTTGCTTGTGATTCATTTCCTTGAATTAGGCAATCTAAAAATTTTTGTTGTAGATTATGTACATTTAGTGGAAATTCAATGTGTAGATATTCCTTATCTAGATGCCATACATTAACTGTTCCAATTTTTTTTTTCTAATTAATCCTTGGGAAAGCATTAGATTCAAGTATTTTGTTAGAGTCATTCGGTTTATCTTAGTTTTCGATGCTAACTCTATTCCGGACAATCCCGCATAGTTTTGAGATAAAGCAGAGTATACCTTTTGCTTTACTTCCTCAAAATTATATCCGTAATGCATGTAGAGTTATTGATCATTAGTATTTTAATAGTTTTCATTTCTCGAGTATTACTATCAAGATTTAACCAAAAAATATAAGTCTATTCTCATAACGATTGCATTAGTTATGTCCAAAAAAAAGGTTGTTTTAGCTTTCTCTGGAGGATTAGATACTTCTGTATGTGTAAAATATCTCCAGAATAATCATAAAATGGATGTAATTACAGCCACTGTCGACTGTGGACAAGATGATGATTTTGACGAAATTAGAAAGAAGTCAAAAATTCTTGGCGCTATAAAACACATCAATATTGATGCAAAAAAGGAATTCGCAGAAATGTACGTTAGGAAATCAATAAAGGCAAATGGTCTTTATCAAGGAAAATACCCTCTTGCTACTGCATTAGTACGTCCTTTAATCGCAGAAAAGATTATGAAGATAGCTAGACAGGAGAATGCAGCTGCAGTAGCGCATGGTTGTACAGGAAAAGGGAATGATCAAGTAAGATTTGATATTGGAATGTCCTGCATAGATCCCAGTATTAAGATTATTGCGCCTATAAGAGAATTGAATCTTGCACGGGATCTAGAAATCAAGTATGCAAAGAAAAATAGTATCCCACTTAAAGATGAAATCAAAAAGTATAGTACTGATACAAATATGTGGGGAAGAGCTATAGAAGCAGGTATACTAGAAGATCCCTGGATTGAAGCTCCCGAAGATGTATTTAGTTTGGTCAAATTTAAGGAAATTCCTGCTGAATATTTAGAATTAGAATTCGAAAACGGGACACCCGTTGGAGTGGACAATCAAAAAATGAATTTGATGGACATAATAACATATTTGAATATCAAGGCCGGTAGGCATGGAATTGGTGTGATTGATCATATCGAAGACAGGGTAATTGGAATTAAAACAAGAGAAATATATGAAGCTCCAGCAGCGCACACAATTATTGAAGCTCACAAAGACTTGGAACAATTAGTTTTAACCAAACATGAATTGCGGTTTAAGCAAATTGTGGATAATCAATGGAGTTGGATGGTTTATTCGGGATTATGGTTCGATCCCCTTAGAGAAGACTTGGATAGGTTTATAGATGCAACTCAAAATAGAGTTACGGGAAAAGTAAAAATGAAAATGCAAAATGGATCGCTTAAAGTAGTTGGAAGAAAATCTACAAATTCATTGTACCGACAGTCACTCGCAACATACACGTCAGAATCCATATTTGATCAAAATCTTGCAAAAGGTTTTATAGAGTTATGGGGGATGGAAACAGTTATTGCTAATAGATTATCAAATAATTTGTCTACAGGAAGGAAGGGAGAAAATAAGAAATGAAAGCAGATTGTAAAGATTGTGGCGCGGAAATTACAATACCTCAGGATTCTATGGTTGGTGAAATTATAACATGCCCAGATTGCGGAACCGATTTTGAAATTATCTCAAAAAATCAAGATAATATTGAGATCAAAGAAGCTGAATCAGTCGGAGAAGACTGGGGACAATAGTTGATTAGAATATGCATACTATTCGATAAATTAAGATTTGAAGAAAAAAAACTATATAGCAAGATCAAAGAAAAAGGTATAGATGCTACTTTAGTAGATGGTAAATCACTAATATTTGATACTGAATCAAGTAAACGTGATCCCACTTTTGGTGACATAGTATTACAGCGAGTGATCAGTTATTACAGAGGCTTACACTTAACTTATTGTCTAGAACACATAGGACTACCAATTGTAAATTCATTTAGTATTAGCGAAATCTGTGGAAATAAACTAATCACTTCTATGATTTTGAAAAAAAACCATGTACCTACGCCTAAAACTACGTTTGCTTTTAGCGCGGAATCAGCAAGAGAGTGTATGAAAAAACTAGGATATCCGCTAGTCGTCAAACCATTAATTGGTTCCTGGGGACGTGGCATTTACCAAATAAAGGATCAATCTATGGCCGATATGTTGTTGGAGACACGACAAGATAATGACAATTCATTTTCTAGAATTTATTATCTCCAAGAACTGATAGATCGTCCATCTCGTGATATTAGATGCATCGTAGTGGGAGATGAGATTGTTGCGTCTGTTTATAGGTATTCATCGGAAAATGAATGGCGTACTAATGTTGCAGTTGGTGGGAGAACAGAAGAAGCCATCTTGAGTCCAGAATTAAAAGAAGTTGTGTTAAAAGCATCCGAGGCCATTGGGAACGGCATTTTAGGTGTTGATCTCATGGAAGATAGAGTAAGAGGTTATTTGGTACATGAAGTAAACAATACTGTAGAATTCAGAGGGGCTTCAGCTGTTTGTAAATCAGACATTGCGGGGGCAATGACGGATTATCTAGTTAAAATGTGCAAGAAATAGATTTGTTTATTAGTGCGGCTGCAAAGCATTTTGACTTTTATAAATAATCAAATATCATTGTCTGGATAACAAAATTCATAAGATGTAACAGTAAAAATTTGTTAAAGGAAGAAATTGATATGAGAGTTGGGGTAATTGGTGCTTCAGGTTATGTTGGTGGCGAACTCTTACGGCTACTCGTAGTTCATCCAGATGTTGAATTAAGTGTGCTAACTTCTAGACAGAATGCAGGGCAATATGTTCATAGAATACATCCCAGTCTAAAGGGTTTTATCAATCTCACATTTTCATCCATGGAATTGGATAAGTTAGTAAAACTATGTGATTTGGTATTCGTGTCAGTTCCTCACGGTAACGCCTTAAACATTGTAAAGGATCTCTACGGTACAGGAATAAAGATTATTGATCTGTCAGCAGACTATCGTTTGAAAAATCCTGATGATTATGTTAAGTGGTATGGTTGGGAACACCCATTTCCGGATTTACTTTCAAAGTCTGTATACGGAATTCCTGAGATGCACAGAAATGAAATTAAGAATGCACAATTAGTTTCGTGTCCTGGATGTATGGCAGTAACATCTATTTTGGCATTGAAGCCTTTGATGGAGAACAAGTTAATTGATACTAGTCATATTATAGTGGATAGCAAAATAGGATCTTCTGGTGCTGGTTCTACTGATACTGCAGGTACTCATCATGCAATGAGATATGGCGTGATTAGACCATACAAACCTTCCAAACACAGACACACGGGCGAAATTGAGCAGGAACTAAGTATTCTATCAGGTGAAAAAATTAAGATAAGTATGAGTCCTCATGCAGTTAATTTAGTAAGAGGAATATTGACAACAAATCATGTATTTCTCAACTCTCCAAAGTCAGAGAATGAGTTATGGAAAGTATATAGAAATTCGTACAAGGAAGAACCTTTTATTAGATTAATAAGAGACAAGAAAGGCCTCTACAAATTCCCAGATCCTAAATTTGTGGTAGGTTCTAATTTCTGTGATGTTGGTTTTGATATTGACGAAAACACTAACCGTGTTGTTGCTCTATCAGCCTCCGATAATTTGATGAAAGGTGCTGCAGGTTCTGCGATACAAAATATGAATCTTATGTGCGGTTATAATGAAACTGATGGATTAAAGTATACACCCTTAACACCGGTATGATAGTCATTAAGTTTGGAGGCAGTATACTTTATGATTTACATCCTTCAATAATTGAAGATATACATCAAATTTCATTGAGTGAAAAAATGGTATTAGTTCATGGTGGAGGTAACGAAGTGACCAACATAGCAACTAAGCTTGGAAAAGAACAGAAATTTATCGTTTCTCCTGGTGGTATTAGAAGTAGATACACTGACAAAGAAACAGTTGAAATTTATACGATGGTCATGTCTGGAAAAATTAATAAGATAATTGTAAGAATGTTAATTCAAGCGGGAATAAGAGCGGTAGGAATTTCAGGGATAGATGACAACATATTGAAGGCAAGAAGAAAAAATAAATTAACTGTCTTAAATGAAAAAGGACGCAAGATGATAATTGAAGGTGGATATACTGGGAAAATTAGCTCTGTTGAAACGAAGCTTTTGAACACCTTGATGGACGGTCGTTATTTACCGGTGATAGCACCTATAGCACTTAGCGAGAATTACGAATTTTTAAACGTCGACGGCGACAGAGCAGCAGCCTATATAGCCGGAAAC
>VBPX01000007.1:9601-23216 GCA_005877075.1 Nitrososphaerota archaeon
CAAAGGAATATCTGCCAAAAATAGGCTTTGGAATGGAAAAAAAAATATTGGCAAGTACAGAAGCCCTGTCATTAGGAGCAAAAGAAGTGATAATTTCGTCAGGACGTGTATCCAATCCAATTACTAGTGCAATAAAACATGACGATTGTACGGTGGTTTCAAATTGATACTTAATGAAGACTCTTTTTTGATAAATCTATACCAAAGATTTCCTGTTACTATTGAAAGGGCGCAAGGAGCAATAATATGGGATACCAGTGGAAAAGAATACATTGATTGTATGGGAGGTTATGGCGTAGCAATTATAGGACACTGTAACAAGGATGTTATAAACGCGATAACTTTGCAAATAAACAAGGTTATGGTTTGTCATATGTCTACCTATAACGATAGTAGGCTTCAATTTCTTTCAAGATTAAAGTCAATAGCACCAGAGAATTTGAACAAGATTTTCTTTAGTAATAGTGGAGCTGAATCTATAGAAGCTGCATTAAAATTTTCGCGAAAATTTTCCCAAAAGAGCGGAATAATTTCCATGTACGGAGGCTATCATGGAAAAACTTTTGGTGCACTATCTGTAACATACAATTCCAAATATCGTAAACCGTTTATTCCTTTATTAGAAGGAATAAAATTTGTTCCTTTTGGAGATATATCATCGCTTATTGACGCTATAGATGAAACAATTGGAACTGTAATTCTTGAACCAATCCAAGGAGAATCGGGAATAATAATGCCACCCGATGGTTATGTTAAAGCAGTAAGAGAAATATGCAATGAAAAAAAATTAGTTTTAATATTTGATGAAATACAGACCGGGCTTGGACGAACTGGAAAAATGTGGGCAGGTCAAAATTGGAATGCTGTTCCTGACATAATGTGCATTGCAAAGGGAGTTGCTGCAGGCGTTCCTGCAGGAGTAACATTTGTCAAAGACGAAATAGCAAAATGTATGAATTTAGGAGAACACTCTTCAACATTTGCTGGAAATCCAATCGCATGTTCTGCAGGAAGTGCTACAATAGATACAATAATAAAAGAAGATCTAGTAAGAAAAGCCGCAGACACGGGAACCTATTTCAAAAAGAAACTTGTTGAATTGAAGGAAAAACACCCTATCGTTAGAGATGTTAGAGGGATGGGCATGATGCTTGCGTTAGAATCACGTTTTGATGTCAGAGATCTGCTAATGGACGGTATAAAAAATGGACTTTTGATGCTGTATTCTGGGAGAACAGTAATACGCCTCCTTCCACCTTTAGTAATGGATAAAACCCAGGTGAGCAGAGCTATTGAAATTATGGACGAGATATTGAGTTTCGAGGAGAAGAGGCGCAATGTCAAAAATTAAGGAGCTTGATAACAGGATCCTTGAGATCCTACGAATCGATTCTAGAAAATCATTTGTAGATATTGGTAAAGAATTGGGTTTGTCAGAATCTGCAGTAAGACGAAGGATTAAGAACTTGATTGATGATGGTTCAATCTCCAGATTTACAATAGAAGAAGATGCTACCAAAAAAACAAGCGCCATAACATTACTTTCAGTAAGCTCAACTACTGATACAAACTCTGTAGCATCTAAACTTCAAAACATTGGAGGTGTCAAAATTATTTATGAAATAACAGGACAGTATGATATTGCAGTAATAATTTCAGCCAAATCGATAAACGAAATAAACAGTAGTATTGACGAAATAAGAAGAATTGATGGCGTATCGAATACGGATACTGTAATTATTCTAAGAACATTAACATAGCACGAAAAATCCGTTTTTTAGCCGAAAAGATTTATATTGTATTCGAAATAAGCACTAAATTAGTAAAAATGTCACTAAATTCAGATGATCCGAATCATTTTGCGAACATATACAATCAAACAATAGCAACTAAACAGATTAACATTCTTGATTCAACTCTTCGCGAGGGGGAACAGCATCCTGGAATTTCATTTACAATCAAACAAAGAATACAGATCGCTTGGTTGTTAGATTCGTTTGGTGTTAATCAAATAGAGATCAGTCCGGTGGTCTCCCACGATCATTTTGAGGCGACCAAAACAATAATCAAACAAGGTCTTAAAGCAGATATTCTGGCCCATGTGAGGGCACTAAAATCTGATGTAGACGTGGCATTGGACTGTAATGCAACCTGGGTTGCAACATATATGGGCATTTCAGATATCCATCTTTCTACAAAGCTAAAGATATCAAGGGAAGAAGCTAAAATTAGAGCTCTTGAAGTTGCGGATTACATAAAATCACATGGATTAAAATCGCGCTTCACCATGGAAGACGCTAGTCGAACAGATCCTCAATTCCTAATAGAGATGTGCAAAGAAATGAATTCACGGCATATTGAGAGGATAAGCATTCCGGATACGGTCGGAATAATGCGTCCTCAAGGAATGTACAACCTAGTTAAGATGATACATGAGAATATCGATACAAGTACTTCGTTACTGGATGTTCATTGTCATAATGATGTAGGACTGGCACTTGCAAATGCGCTTGCGGGCTGTGAAGCGGGAGCTGATCAAATACATACAACTATTGATGGACTAGGGGAACGAACGGGAATTCCTTCTTTGGCAGAAACTGCAGTTGCTTTAACTCTCATATACAGAATTCCTAATGAATTTAGGTTGCACATGTTAAAGGATCTTTCAAGAACAATAGTAGACTATACACACATAGAAACACCAGAATCAAAACCAATAGTTGGAGAAAGTGCATACAAACACAAGGCAGGTACACACCTAGCAGCAATTTTACAAAATCCATCAGCATACGAAATACTTGAACCTCGTCTAGTTGGAAATAGGAGAAAAATTGTTTTTGGAGAACTGGCCGGTAAGAACGGTGCAGCTTATCTTCTCTCTTTGTTGGGACTTGAAACGTCAAGAGGTGAGGCAGAAAAGATGGCCAAAGGTTTGAAAGAACTACGCATGGGAGATATTTTGGAGTTGTACCTCGACGAGCGATTAGAAAGAAAGATACTTAACGATGCGTTATCAAAGTAGAGGAGATAGTAATGATAAAATGCACTGAATGTGACGCAGAAATCAAAATTCCAGATGATGCCATGGAAAACGAAATTGTGACATGTCCTGATTGCGGTGCCAGTTATGAACTAATAAAATCAAGTAATGGTTTTACCATCAGACCTGCGCAATCTGTTGGAGAGGATTGGGGAGAGTGAAGGGAAATAGCCAAAAAACTTCTTTTTCCATTCTTTATGACCAACTACGATGGGAAGAAAAATCATTAATTGAAGCGGCGAAAAAAAAAGACGTAAAACTGGATATCATTAATTGTAGAGAAAATTCAATCGACCTGAACAAAGATAAATCTACTCATGATAGTGATGTAATTTTACAGAGATGTGTAAGTTATTATAACAATTTACATTCGACTGCAGCCTTTGAAGGGCTTGGGGCAAAGATGATAAATTCTCTTTATACGGCAATAATGTGTGGAAATAAGCTATTCACACATATGGAATTGGCAAAATCTGGGATAGCCATTCCTAAAGCATTTTGTGCTTTTTCAAATCAATCAGCTATGGATATTCTAAATAAGAACGGGTACCCAAAAGTCATCAAACCAGTTGTCGGTAGCTGGGGAAGAATGATTGCCTTGTTAAAAGACAAAGAAGCAGCAGAAGCAGTGATTGAAGACAGAGAACACATGTACCCATTATACCATGTATATTACTTTGAAGAATTCGTAAAAAGACCGCCCAGAGATATTAGGTGTATTGTAGTAGGAGATAAAGTAGTTGCCGCAATATATAGATACTCAGGAGACAATGAATGGAAAACTAATATGGCACTTGGTGGCAAGGCAGAAGCTTGCAAGGTAACAAATGAATTAGAAGATATTTGTTTGAAATCAGCCAAGACGTTGAAAGGTGAGATATTAGGAGTTGATTTAATGGAAAGTGAAGAAAGTGGCTTGGTAGTACATGAAGTAAACAACAATACTGAGTTCAAGAATACGGTAAGAGTTACCGAAGTTGAAATTCCGTCCCTTATTATTGAACATGTTGTAAATTCCAACAAATAGCCAATAGAATTGATATCTTCTTCATATGCTATTGAATTATTGAGAAAGGCTCTTGAAATATACACACCTTCTAGATCTGAGGGGCAATTGGCAAATCTCATCAAGGAAAAATGCTTGGACGATTTGGGGTTTGAAAGTGTAAGTATTGACAGCATTGGCAATGTAATTGCTACAAAAGGTAGTGGGGAGCCAAGAATCCTTCTATGTGGTCATATGGATACGGTACCTGGCCAAATACCCGTTAGAATTAATTCCGAATTTTTATATGGTAGAGGGGCTTCTGATGCCAAAGGTCCACTTATTTCCATGTTGCTGGCGTGCTCAGAATTCAAGCAAAGAGGAACTATAATATTCGCGGGGGTTGTGGACGAGGAAGGAAATGCTACAGGTATTAAGGAACTGGTCAAGAGTAAATTGGCCGTCGATTATGCAATTTTTGGAGAACCCAGTGGAATTAATAAAATTACAATATCGTATAAAGGGAGACTGGCTTTAAGAATTACTTGCGATGTCATGGATAGTGCACATGCGAGTGCCCCGTGGCTGTCAAGAAATTACTCAGTAATGAGATTTCATCAAAATATAACAAAGATGACAAGAAAAGTCAATCTGTGAGTCTTAGCCTAACAGAAATCTCTGGAGGTTCTAGCCATAATGTTACCCCTCAAAAATGCAAGATTACAGTTGACATCAGAATACCAAATGGAGTAAAATGCCTTGAAGTGTTGGACTCCCTAGATAGATCAATAAAAAATATTTCTGGAATAAGGAAGCTCAAAATTAGTTATAGGATAGAAGACATGACCGAGCCATTTGAAGCTGATCATTCATCTCGACTTGTCAGAGCACTCTCCCTATCAATATTAGACATTTGCAAAGTGCGTCCATTATTATTGAGAAAGACCGGGACTGGCGATATGAACGTGCTGGGAAATTCTCTAAAGATTCCAATGGTAACTTTTGGACCGGGGGAATCACATGTTTCCCATTCAAAGGATGAAAGAGTCGAAATTCAATCATTCCTCACCAGTATAGAAATTTACAATAGGGCACTTTTTCATACGTCAAGGCTACACCATAATAAGAAGGATATAGGTACCAAATGAAATACTGAAATGTTGTGGTTAGTTGGAGCTGGAATTTATGACACTATGGAAATATGCAGCTCAATTGAGATATTAAATAAATGTGATAGAATATATCTTGAAAGATTTACATCACCAATTTCTGACAACTATATTACATTTCTCAAATCAGCTCTACCAGAAAAAAAAATTGAGATTGTAAAGAGGTGGTTTGTAGAAGATGGCAGGCAAATATTGGATGAATCAAAAGTAATGAATGTTGGATTGGTAAGTTATGGAGATCCAACTATTGCAACTACCTTTTCAGAATTAAGAGTAAGAGCAATAAAAAATAATATAGAGGCAAAAGTGCTTCATGCCGCTTCTGGAATAACATGTCTTGTCGGTGAATGCGGTTTACAAATCTACAAAATAGGCAAAGTTGTCACAATGATGGAAGAGAGGCAATCGGCCATAAGCGTGTACAATACAATCTTTAATAACCTAAACCAAAATTGTCATACGATTGTTTTGGCAGAATACAGACTAGCAGAAGATAATTCAGTATTTTTCTTGAAACCAAATTATATCATGTCAAGATTGCTTGAAGTTGAGAAAGACATTGCATATAAAATTGTTTCAAAAGATTCTTTTTTGATTGTTGCTTCCAGAATTGGCACCGATAGCCAAAATATTGTAAGTGGAAAAATCGGATCCCTACTAGAACAAGAATATGGGGCAGGTCCGCATTCTATTATCTTCCCTGCCAAATTTCATTTTACAGAAGAAGAAGCAATAATAAATTTGACAAAGCATCTCGATGGGCCTGCAGATAATACGGGTTCCTTGAAAAGTGTTTCTGCTCAGATGTTGGAAAAATATGAACCAATGATTAGAAAAGAGATAAAACAAATTAGAGACATTATTACTTCTAAAAAGGAAACTAAAATTCAACTGGAAATATTGGATAATGCAGAGTATTATTTGGACGATGCAATTCAATTTTTGGAGCAAGGAAAACAAGAACTAGCCATATTGTCAGTTGGATATGCAGATGGATTGGTGGATTCATTAAGACAAATTTTGGAACTGGTTTGATAACCAATCTAAAGGGATCTAGTAAGAATGGCCCAGAACTAATTATGATAAATGTCGCATAGTTAACCCAACAATTTACTAAAAGTAGTAATAAGGACATGTCACCACGAAACTTCAATTATCTTTTCGTCAGGTTTGTATCTGAAGTGGTCAGTATTCAATATTCTTTTTTATTTATGTTCAAATAATATTAGATTTCATAATTTTTTTATAAGGGGTAGTTAAAGAATAAACATGCATAATTTAAGATATTTAGCACCTATCATCGTAACTATTTGGACTTTATTTTTGATAAGTAATACAGTTTTTGCACAAAACAGCTTTCGTGCAGATCTAGTAGGCGAAGCAGAAACACCTCCACTTTTCAGCGAATCTTATGGTACTGCTCTTATATCCGGTAACGATAATAGTCTGATGTATAAGATAAATGTTACATCTTTGGATAAGGTCACAGGCGTGTATTTGTATAGAGGCGATAATTCAGAGAATGGTCAGGTTCTTGTAGCATTATTAAACTCAACCAAACCTACTGGAGTTATTAAGGGTACATTGGCCCAAGGAACCATAAATGAATCAAGTATTTTGGTACCTTTAGCTAATTTGACTATTGCACCTGCTAACAATATGACAAGTAATATGACTTCTGTTGGTAATATGACAAGCAATATGACTTCTGTTGGTAATATGACAAGCAATATGACATCAACACTGCCAGCTCCTGTACCTGCTAACAATATGACAAGTAATATGACTTCTGTTGGTAATATGACAAGCAATATGACATCAACTCTGCCAGCTCCTGTACCCGCAAGTAAATTGGCATCATTGATAGAGTTGATGAACCAAAATATGACTTACATCAATATTCATACTTCTAAATTCCCTGATGGCGAGTTAAGAGGAACTTTATCAAACTCGACCAACTAACTATTTTTTATACCGGCCATTTTTCTTTGACTTGGCTTTGGCTGATAAATTTTCCAATCTTTTAGAATAAAAGAATTTAAGATAAACTGCACATTTTATTATGATGGCATTTTTTCAAAATGATATAAAAACCGTATATTCAAGTAAGAAATTTCCTAGTTTAAGGTCCCCTATCTTGATTTGTGGATTTCCGGGAAGTGGCTATGTTGGAAAACTTGCAATAGATCACCTGATCAAAGAATTAACAAGCAGACACCTAGCGGACATTTACTCAACTTCGTTTCCCCCACAAGTCATGATAAAGGATACTGGAATTGTTGAATTGATGAAAAATGTACTGTACTATGTAAAAGACAAAGGGAAGAAACACGATTTTTTGTTTCTCACTGGAGATGCTCAACCAGTAAGTTCTAAGGTTGAATACTTATTAGGAGAAGAGATAATAAAAATTGCAAAGAATTTTGATGTTAAGCAAGTCGTCACTCTTGGCGCGTACATAACGGGGATGTTTGTTGAAACTCCGAGAATATTTGGCGTTGCGACTGATGATGCTGGGTTAAAACTTTTGAATTCATTCAACATCTCAAAAATTGATAATGGCAGCATTTCAGGAATGAATGGTATTTTGTTGGGTATCGGTAAAATAAACAATGTGAAGGGAATCAGTTTGTTGGGAGAGACATCAGGATATGTTATTGATGCTAATGCTTCAATGCATATCCTTAAAAAATTGCTTTCAATTATTGGGCGGGAAATAAACATGGAAGATTTGGATAAGAAAGCAAAGGATACCATAATGTTAATAAAAAGCATAGAACAGAGAATCGGTGATAAAAATTCAGCAAGTGACGATGCTCAACAGATGGTTCAAAAGAAACAACCAGAAATTGGATATATTAGCTGATTTCAGATAAAATTAAAATCGAATTATGAATTTATTGATACCAAATTATAGAATATCCTGAATATCATAATTTGATAAGTTTTCCATAGCGTCCAATATTGAGACTATTTTCTCCTCTAAAGGATTGAGTATATCCGTTTTCAATAGCCACTTCGTCACCTTCAGTTACCATGCTAATTTGATCATTCCATAATGATAGTTTAATGCTACCGCTCTCATCTGAGAGAACCGCATCTGCTACTTGGGCTGTATCGCCGTTTCTTAAATTTACAGTTCTAGGCTCTTTCAATGATTCGATCTTGCCTTTTACATTTATTCCTCGCATTCCAGCGTGCAATTCATTTATTTTTGTTTCCATCGCCATTTATCAATAACCACGCTTATTCCAATAATAAAGTTTCTGTATATTCTAAGTATAACTAATCTTGTATATTACGACATTTTTACCAGTAAAGGTGAAATAAGGAGGACAAATTGACAACTTTAATGGAGGGATAGCGAAGCATGGCCAACCGCGCAGGACTCAAGATTGAATTTCAAATCCGTGAGGGATCCCGTCCCTTAGGGGTTCGTGGGTTCGAATCCCACTCCCTCCATTTTTACATGATATTCTAATTTTTTGCATATTTGCGTCGTAACTTTAATTAACAATTGATTATCTTTTGTTTTTTAGTTTGTCATCTGAATTAAGAGATTATGATATCATAGTAGCCGGTGGAGGATTAGCAGGAATGATAGTTGCATCTTCTGCCTCACATTATTCCAAACAATCTCTTAAGATTTTGGTTATAGATAGGAACGCATCGCCACAGTTGGGTAAGAAGACCATATCTGGATGGGTGTGCGGAGATGCGGTTGGTAAGAATAGCGTAGACTACATGACATCAAGAATAGGAATAAAATGGCAACATCCAGTCGTTGAACATCCAGTTAAAGGCGTCATTGCTTTTTCGCCGGATCATGAAACATCAATATCATTTGATGGGGAGGGGTATATCCTAAACAGAAAAGTCTTGCCACAAAAGCAATTAAATGATGCGCTAAATGTAGGTATAGAAATCAAATATAATTTAGCATTAAGAAATTTGATAGTTGATGACAGTAGAGTTATAGGGGTAGAAGGTGAGGATCTGGAGACAAAATCTGCTTTTAAAAAAACATGCAAAATTGTTGTTGACTGCACCGGTGTAACATCGGTATTACGTACAAACCTTCCCATAAAATCACATATTCAGAGGAAAATCAATAGAGATGATCTTGAAGCTACTGGGAGATACATATATAATTTTGATAATGAAGTTGAAGATAACACATTCTTTGATCCTGATTACTGTATTATTCACCTAGATCAGAACATTGCACCTGGTGGATATGCGTGGGTCTTTCCAAAGGGCAAAAATAAAGTGAACATAGGCCTTGGAGTTCAACAAAAAGCAATGGAAGAACATAATAAAAAAGTAGGATCGCGTAAGGATCTGAAGACAAAGATAGATGATTATGTAAAGATGAATCCGGTGATAAAAAATCCCCAGATCGCAGATGGTGAATCAGACGATGGCAACAGTTGGGGTACTTGGCAAGTTTCTGTTAGACGTCAAAATGATTGTCTTGTAGCGAATGGATACATGCTTGTTGGAGATTCAGCATGGATGCCAAAACCACTTGATGCTGGAGGAATTGGACCCGCAATTATAGCGGCGACTATTGCAGGAAAAGACGCAGTACAAGCTATTGAAGCAAAAGATTATTCAGAACAATCACTGTGGCAATATAATTTGGATTTTGTTGATGCCTATGGGTACAAGACAGCTGGTCTTGAGGTATTTCGGAGACTGCTCCAGAAATTAACAAATGACCAAATTAATTATGGAATGAAACATTTTCTTTCAAAATTGGATATTGATAATATAACAAATGGAGAGCATCCTGAATTTGGTATGGTAGCTAAGCTTAACATGTTTATTCATGGAGCTCTGAATAAGAAATTAGCGGAAGATCTTAAGCATACGGCAGAAGTAAATAAGAAATTGGTCCATAATTACCGAAATTATCCAGCCAATGCAAATGATTTTCCAACGTGGCAGTCTGGGTTAACTAAACTTATGTTCGATGCCTTCACAAAATTGGGGTGTGCGTAGTAATATTATTTTCCTTTAGTATTTTCCGATAAGGTATTAATTCTTTTTTCGAATTCCTGTATTTTTTCTATCATTATACTTCTCCTTTTTTCCTCAGTTATTATTGCTCTAACATTTTCAATAAGTATTCGAGATACATCCAGTTTCTTTCTTAATCCGGGCATTAGGTTATCATATACTGCTAGTGGATAAATTATACCGTAGATTTTATCCATTAATTCAAACAAACTATGTACATTTGATGTGCCCTCTATTCGGATTTTATCAATAATCATCCTCTTAATCTCGCCTATACAGTCCAAGAGTCCCATTACATATGAAATATCAGATACCTCAAGCGTTTTCATACTTGGTATACTAGAATTTTCCAATATTGAAAAAAGAGAAGATGCTTCGACAAATTCTTGTTCTGCTATGTACAGATATCTTTGAAGATCGTCCTTTCCCATTTTCTTAAATTGCTGCAAAAGTTTTTTTGCTTTATCAATATTTTCAATAGATTCATTTTTCTTGTGACTGTGGATAGACACTATAGCCTTACTGCACAGTATCGTTGCGTCACGAGTTCCCTTGATAATCGTATTTCTTCTTTCCTCTATATCCTTAAACTTTCTGTTAATTCTCTCTACATCGAGTTGCACATTAGATATCATCAAGAGAAATGATATTTGGTAATATATTAAATAATTAGAGTTATTATTTCAAAAAATGCAGTTCAAGAAATTGCAAGTATTCAATCCAATTAATACCTAAATCAATTTAGAAGCAGACCAATTTGAATATAATTTTTAAAGACATTTTTGTTCAAAAGTTTCATTCTTCCTGAATTAAATACTAGTATGTAGAATGCAAAATATCTTGGTATATCAAGCGCAAACCTATCAGACACTTGTACCGGATAATAGTAGAAATATCGAAGATGGAAATGAACATGTTTACACAAAATTAAATAGAATCAGGCGAAATAGAGGCTATAGTTTCGAACATGTACTCGTTCAAAAATTAAATACAAGTGCATGGAGCGCAAGGCGTCTAGGAGGATCAAGTGCAAACCTGCCCGATATAATTGCTGTAAATAACAAGAAATCAATATTTTTATCCATAGAGGCCAAATCTGGAACTGCTGATAGTCTATATGTCCCCCCGGATCAAATACAAAGATGTTTTCAAATAAGAAATATGTTTCAAGTATACAAGACGGCTCATGTTATTCTGGCGTTCAAATTTATGCGAAAAAAAAGAATTAGAGAAGAAGGAAAAACAATATACATACATAGAAAGCTACAAGAATATTACAAAATAGCAGACAAGTATTCTAAAATGAATGATTTACCAATAGTAAAATGTACCTATGAAGGCAGAACATATGAAATTATAAATAGCGAGACAAGAAGATGTAACCTGAAAGACTATGTAATGCCTTTTTGAAATAGTTCAATTTAATAACTCATAACTTTTATTTCTGAATTATCGAACTAATAAAGAATATGAGTGGAGATGATCCTATTAGTTCTGACCAAATGTACCGTATAGAGGATAATGGGTACGCTATTTTTGGGATGAAAAAATTACTCATGATGGAGAACGCTGGTCATGGTTTGGCAGATTTTATCTTGTTAGAAAAAGGTCCTAATCTTGATGGTAAAAAAATAGTATCTTTTTGTGGTACTGGTAATAACGGTGGAGATGCAATGGTTGCTTCAAGACACCTTTCAGGATATCCGGGAGTGAATGTTACGATCGTACTCCTAGGCGATATCAAAAATATAAGGACAGAAGAAGCAATTGTTAATTGGTCTATAGTTGGAAAGATGAAATCAATAAAAATTCTATCAGGGCCAAATGTTATTGAATTGGCCAAAAAGGAGGTGTCAAATTCAGACATAATAATTGATGGTATTTTTGGCACTGGGATAAATGGGAAGATAAGAGAACCGGTCTCATTAGCAATTGATTTAATAAACAATCTAGGTGCATATGTGGTTTCAGTCGATATTCCTTCTGGACTTGATCCAAATAATGGGACATTTCATGACAAATGCATCAAAGCTGATGCTACTGTTACTTTTCACCGAATCAAACATGGATTGACAGCAAACAAAGAAATTACTGGCAAGGTTCATGTTGAAAAGATTGGAATCCCAATTGAAGCTGAGCAAGGAGTAGTATAGTGATGAAAGTAGTTCAGATTCCTGTTGGCAATATGCAAAATTTTTCTTATATTATATATGATGAAAAAAACGATATAGGTGCTATTATTGATCCCTCATGGGATCTTGAAAAAATTCATACCTTTTTGGAAAGAAACAATATTTCTGTAAAATACATAGTAAATACTCATACGCATTTTGATCACGTTTTAGGGAACGAACAGATGGCTGAAATTACTAAAGCCAAAATAATTCAACATGAAAAGTCTACGCATCGAAAGGATATATCGGTGCGTGATGATGAAATTATTAGTATTGGCGAAATTAATTTAAGAGTATTGTACACTCCTGGTCATTCTGAAGATAGCATATGCCTTATTTTGAATAAAGAATCTGTAATAACAGGAGACACGTTATTTGTAGGAAATTGCGGCAGGGTGGATCTTCCGGGAAGTGATCCTGAAATTATGTATAATAGTCTATATTTCAAAGTTGCAAAATTGGATGATTCATTAGTAGTATACCCTGGTCACAATTATGGTATCACTCCGACTTCAACTATTTTAAATGAAAAATTAAACAATCCGATGTTGAATTTCAAAACAAAAGATGCATTTCTGAAGTATATGGTTAATGATGATTAATTTACCAAAAAAGGTTTAATTAAGTATCTCTTTTTATCAAATAGCATTTTGAAAATGATTTTCCGTCGCTTATTCAGAATCTATTTAGTATTCTAATCAATAGGATGATGGAAGAATTTCTAAGATACTCTAAAGCGGAGAAAATTGAAGAGTTTTTGGCATCTGAACCTGAGATTTTGGAAATTCTTCGGCTTGTTTATTGGTATTACAAATGCAGTACACTATCAGCAACATTCAATTGTAAGAAAACTGAGATGCGCAACAAAATCACCAAGGGTCTATTAGATCTTTTAACACCGTACTATTCTAACATCCCATATGACAAAGCCCATGATCATGACTTCAATAGTTGGATTAGAGAAAAGTTAAGAGAAACGACGCCGCTCAGAGGCAAAGACATAAGGTATCAAAAGTCTGTTCTGGAAATCTTGAGAGTCCTAAAATCAATTAATTCCGAATTAATGATAGCGTATCTATCGAATAACGATACTATTAAAATATCGTTTGCGACAGCCGCTACAAACGAGTATGAGTCTGACTACGATTTCATAATTAATGAGGGAATTGGCGCCCAAGTTAAAACATTGTTTCCTCAAGATAGTAATGAGGAGTTTTTTTCACAA
>VBPX01000007.1:23237-25699 GCA_005877075.1 Nitrososphaerota archaeon
TGGTAAACTGGAGGAAGAGTTTCGGAAATACTTTCTTGACACGAATTTGGTAGATAAAATCAATAAAGGTATTGAACAAAATGCAAAAATTTTATTTTTTAATTTAAGTTACACTTATGTCGGTTTTGCATTTGAAAGATATATCGTCGAGTCTGGAAAGAGAACGAGCCTTCAAAAGTGTTTGTACGATTCTATTCAAGAATTGAGTGAGGTTGGATTTTTGCCTTTGGTCCTATATCTATCTAGAGTAAATATAAAGCACAATTTGGAATCCATATATTTGAAAGTTCCTGTTAAAATAGAACAGGACAGAATTGAATTAGACCGGGCTAGCATGCAAGGATACAAGTAATCTGGTTTTCAAACTATCCTACTAATTGAAGAAGCTTATCATAATGGGTCCTAAAAAATTTTATTTTATAGAATTCAATTGCAATATCTGTTAACTTTTGTTTTATTTTAGTTTCTACCTTATCGGATTGTTTCAGAGTTTCCATAATGCTAAACAATTCATGAGCCCTCATCCGATCAGCGCTAAATGGCTACATGTTTCTGCTAGAAAGGTTCTACGTAGAAATTACTATCCGCATTTATAAACCGCGTCTAGACTAAAAATAACAGAACTGATAAGAAGAACGTCGGTCATGCTATGCATATTAGGAAGAACCAGGGTGAAACTATGAATTCAAACGAGGAAATTAAACAGGCTTTTGACAAATTTGCAGGATGGCTCAAGGATTGTTTATTCCATGTTGACGACAATTATTTTAAAGAGAATCCTTCACCAGGGATCTCGTTTGAAATATCCACTTTCATGACACGTGGTTACAAATACCCATTTAACATTTCTTATGTACCTCAATACGAGGGAATGGTGATGTTCAATAGCGGAATCGCCCTAGAAGAAGGTGACAATGCGTCTCTAATGATGATGAGAAAAGGCGAAAGAACTCAAATATTGATGGATTTACGGAAATATGTTTTTCCTCTCCGTGTTAATGTAGAAGTCAGCTTACCTAGGTTTTTTCTCTACAAATTGGTTACAATCGATGCCCTAAAAGATAACAAGAATTACTTTGTCGAACAAGTATTTAATTTCAGAAATGCCGCCGAACTATTAAAAATAAGAATAGATGAAGCATTCTTTAAGGAGAATCCAGATGGATTCAAACAAGGCGACGATTATTACAAATGACAGAAAGGAGACAGAGGAAATTAAAAATGAACAAGACAATTAGGCTTTTGAAAAATCCCAAGTGGAGAAATACCTAGGATTAATCTCAAGTAATATCTCCTTTCCGTTTTGTGCATATTCCATAAGCATTTTGGCTGTTGGATGGTCTAGAGTTCCAAGATACTTCAGGTTTATCTTCTCTGCCATGGCCACTACACGACTAGAATCATCTATAATAGTTGCTCTCCCTTTGCCTTTGACTCCCTTGTAGGGAAAGTTGTCATCATCTATTGAAAAGTAAATCTCTGGTTTGTTCCGAATATTCTTAACTTTACCTGAAGATTTTGATGTCATGATGTAAAATCTTTCTAACTCCTTATCGTAATTGAACCACACAGGTTGGATGTTCGGGTCACCTTTCGTGTCGATTGTGCCCAGCTGTAAATTCAATTTGCTTTCTAAGAAAGTACCAACTTCGTCCTCATTCATTGCTGGAAAAGGTACGTTATTAACTTCAATCGCTTTAATTATCATCTATCATACCCCTTATAGATACAGAGCCAATTGGTAGTAAGTTCCATAATCTCACACCTAATCAATGTATAAGCAATTAATTAATTATGTATTATTAGGTCGCGCAAACATGCATACACAATTAGTGTAAAATTCGCTAATGGACCTCCAAACTTGGACCTGCATTATAGTTTTGTCAACTAAGAATACCCTTAAAATTATGAAAATGCCAGTCCAAAAATTGGGTCAAACGGTTCACAACAATCATAAAAAGAGCATCGTCGGGATATAATCTATAATTGCACTTATTGCACATTACCTTATAATGCCAGTACTCATAGGCTGTTCAGGTTGGAGTTATTCTGATTCATTTGAAAGAGGAGGATGGGTTAAGGTATTTTATCCAGATGCCCAGACTAAAAAGCTCACTACTCTCAGTTTTTCAAGACCGCAGAAATGGACGCAACATTCTATGAAAAATTTTACAAATACATGACAAAAGATACGTTTGTCAACATGAGCAAGGCTACGCCTGATGATTTTCAATTCTCAGTTAAAGTACCCGAAAGAGTAACCCATGATAAAAAACTTGATATAGATAAGGAGGCAATGATATATTTCGAAGAGTTCCTTGATAAGATATCTCCTCTAAAAATTAGTAATAAGCTTGGAGCAGTACTAATTCAATTATCGCCAAGTTTTACTGTTAAAGAGTTTAAAAATACAGAAGAATTTCTTGATAGGCTTCCAAGCGACTATGATTACGCGATTGAAT
>VBPX01000008.1 GCA_005877075.1 Nitrososphaerota archaeon
TCAAATCCATTCATCACCATAGAATGGTCTTCTTTTTTACAACAGTCGCACTGAAATTTGAAGCAATCTCGCCCCATCTTATGATTGCATTCCTTACAGGTGCAAATGCTATCAGAAAAACCTACAATCTTGTGGTGTTTATCGATAGTCATTTATGATCATTAATTACTGAACTACAATATATTACAACCTTTTCAATATTTGGTTAAGGATTCGTTCAGGTTAAGATGGCACTGATTCAAAAGTGACGTGATAATACATAGTTATGCTATTCGATTCCTTCATATAACTTGGCTCCGCGATGCAGTCTAAAAGCAATTTCAAACATCTGACCCTGACGGCGAACTGTGGGGGAATGTGCGGCTAAATAGCGCGCAGCCGCGATCAGAATCGAAGATTGATCAAGGAGGGGTACTTTTGTTTGAAGGACGGACTTCCATTGCCCGAATGCCGCTTCGATCATCTGAATAGAGTGGAAATTTCTATCTTCTCTTAACAGGGCGTTACCCAGTACAGCGAGGAGTCGCTCTTGATTTCCTCCTGAGGTAACATACCTTGTTACTACTTCAGTCGCATCGCTTACTTGCTGTCGTTTGTCTAGGACCTCTAGGAATTTCTTCGCGAGAGTATCAGGCTCTTCAGTATTCTCCTGTGCTGCCGATGCTGGAACAGGAGAAGGAGTGACGTTAAGAAAACGAATAAGGTACACACTCATAGCTACGTCAAACACTGCACGCAAAAGTTCGACTGAAGAAAGTCTATGCAGGCTCCGTTGCACTGCGTGCGAAAAGGTATACGTATGGAGAGCAGTGTCCCAATCAGAAAATTCATTTGAAGTTCCAAAGTATACTATGCGCAAGACTGAAGCATACTCTACACACACTGCTAGTTCCTGTTCTGTGGCACCATTACGGATTGCATTCAGAAGTATGTCTGCTATTTGGTCAGGCTTGTCTCCAAGAAGCGTATCAACAAATGATTTGTCAACCTTCCAACTTCCTCGTTTTTTCCTGCCTAATTCTAATGAGCTGGGGATTTCTCTGAATGATCTATCTAGTATTTTTGAGAGGTCTACAGGATGCCGCCAAGAGCTTCTCTCCTCCATTCGAGTTGCTCTGGCATATAGAGGCACCAGACTAGACAAAATTCCTTCTGCCATATCCCATCCTACAACTTCGAGCACTTCAAATGCCTTGTTTGTGAAATCAAGAATATGACCCCCATCCAGATATCGGTGATCGGTAGCAGCTGAAAAAAGTATATCAGCTATTTCCAAAGGGTCTGGCTTTGGCTTTGCCTGAATAGCTGAAACCAAACAGCGTTCAGCGCCATCAGAATCACGAACTTCTATAAAATGACGAAACCACCCCTTCAAAGTTACTACGTCAGGTGCCATATCTGGAAGTCCTTTTACTGCAAAACGTGGTGCTACACCATCACAGTCTTGAGCCACAGCCGATAAACCATGATAGAGGGCGCGTGATCTATCTTCAGAGGATAGGATTGGCAGCAGGTTGACCATGCATACAAGAATGGTAAGTCCTTGTCCCCAGCCATCCTGCCGGTAAGTAATTCCATGTTTTAGTCCTATTCTTATGAGCTCTGCCGGTTCTATCCCGGAAGATAACAATGCTATGACTGATTTAGCAATCAACAAACCATTATTCTGCTCCAAGCCTTCCTGCAACCTCTGTTTATGTAGTTCCCGTATGTCCTTGTGCTGTCCAATCTTGACCCAAACCTTCCCATTCTGAACTTGTGTAGGAAAAGATGGCACGTCACCAGCCCATAAATCAAACGTACCCCCACTTTTCAGATCGAATCTGGCGTGGTGCCAGTCACAAGTGAGTATACCCTCCTTAGTAGTGCCGCGGCTCAGAGGGAACCCCATATGAGGGCAACGGTTATCTAATGCATACACGCGTCCTTCATGATAGAAGATTACTAGATCGTATCCATCAACATTAAAAGACATACATCCTTTTTTCTTCAGCTCTTCAAGAGTTGAAACGTAGATTCCTGCAGGTTCTTCTGTCAAGAGAAATTATTATACGAGCTCATTCTTATATTATTTACAATGACTTGGTGTCACCAACATACAGATCAGTAAACATCAGATCTGCTGACCTCTATAGGATAGAGAATGGTATTATAATCGAACACTGGGACGTAGTAGATCAATTGAATTTGCTGCAACAAACATTGCAAAAGTTAACGCTACCATTTGAGATACTATTGAAAGAGCAATAGGTAATCGTCGAACTTATGAACTCTACGGTGTTTGAAGATGATTTCTCCCTTCCGACCTGCTTACAAATCTCCAATGTTGAATGAATTAATACCGACCTTGAGTAGCAGGGTTCCTAAATTATAATTGTAGCGTTATCAGTCCCACCGAACCCGATACCAAATTAATTCTATGAGTAAGCCTGAAAATTGTGTCAATTTTGATTCACACCCCGACGGCCGAACACCGGGAATTTAATTAGTCTAGTTCCTTTTAAGAAAATGCTGCATTATCGACTATTGTATACTTCAGCTCAGTCTGCACATATTCCAGGAACAGCAACTTTTTTGAATAAATGTGGAGAAACCACCAGACTTTTAGGATACTTGGAAAGTTGGGATTGAAAATCAGGACCAATGACATTGTCAACTGCTTTCTTGAAATGCTCTAAGGAATGCCAAACTGCATAATTGACAAAAACAGAGCTCTTTCCAATGCCTTGGTGTAATTGTGCAGAGATAAATCCTGATTGATCTTTGAACTTGAAACATCCTCTTTCCAAGCTTTTAAAAACTGTTCTACTTCATGGGTATCAACATTGAATTTATTTATCAAAACTACTGGACCTGCCACTTGGTTTTCCACTTGGTTTTCCATTTGGTCTGAGAGTAACTTCATCCATTTCGATTAATTTTGCCATGGTTTAATTTACAAACTCATTTAATTTAAATATACATACTTGTTAGTTATATATCAAACAGATTTTCAAGTTTATTCCGATTTTTTGGGCGTATGCAATTACTCCCTACAATTTCTCAGTGAAGACGTTCCTTATTAAAGGACAAAATATTTTTATAGCAATCATATCATAAAACACGATTTAGACAAGTGATGGAGTAAGAATTTCCTCAGATACTGGGATTAATATAGATCGCTATAGATTGAATAGATCAGCCTAGCCGATTTATTTATTTAAGGTAGACAGAATATTTGCCTGTAGTTTCCAAATTTCTATTCTCTTATTAAACAAATCAAAATCATGAGATGAAATATCCATTGAAGGAACCTTACTTTTAAGGTAACTTACCGCTTTATTCGCTATTTCAGTAGTTGACATAACATTTAATTCGTCATTCTTAGTAATGCCTAAACTTTCAAGCAAATTTACATCAGAAGGTGTAATAACGGAAGCTGTAATACGAGGATTCTCCAGTATGTTACTTTTAGCACATGGAAAAAAAAATGGAACGCATACTAAATTGAGTGATGATAGAACATCATTAACCGTAATAATTGTCCTTTTATCAAGCAATGCAGTATCGCATGCTTTTAATGTCATGATATTTGTCAATGCTTCAACTTCGCCTGCGGAAAGCATAGTATCAGCAGCTATCTTTGAAACCATATCTGATATTTGGTTTATAATTTCAGGGGTAGTAGTCACTCCCAAATCGTTGGTTTTTTTTAGGATTTCTTCTCGGTTCATTCATCGAAAAATAGCCTGCGCAATTATTAAGCCTATCCCAATAGGTAATATCAGATTTTGTACAGATCCAATCAAGAAACGGAATTCTTGCAAAAATGGGAGTTTAGTGTATCTTTTTCGGCTTCTTAATTTCCATTATATCCAATTACTCTTTCTTCTCTGATCTATAAATGGCAAGTTCTTTCAGGACACTGATTACTATAGGAACCTCTAAATCTAATTGCATCGCAATGAATTCTTCACCAATTCCAGATAAATACAGGTTCCTTACAACATCTTTCTTTTCTTCTGAAATCATTTTTATCAGGCAGTCATCGTCTATGATTCATTATTTGATATATATACTTGACACAACTTCGTTCTGTTTGAAATGGAGAATCGGAAAATCCAATGTTATTAATTTCCTTACTTTCATCGTAATGAAATAAAGATCCAAAACAAAATTCAGTTATCTTCAAACTAATCTTTATTTAATAATGCTACTGATATAATGGATTCCTCACGAAGGATCATAAACATTCTCGTACGAAAACTGATTAGGTTATTCAGTAGAAAAACAATGTACGGCAAGTAATCTGGAATCAAATGAAAAATCAGACTAGTCCCTCCGGATCCGAATTGTTAACAATACGATTCCCGACGGCCGAATACGTGTAAATTCAATCTTAACTTTAGTATCGGATTTTATGACCATAAACTATGCTAGGAACGATAAAAAAGATTTTTGATGAATTGGGAACTAGCAATTTATACGTAAAATTTATGACTGGAAAATTTCCTGAGGCTTAAATTAAAACAATAGCAGTGCAACATTTAAATTGAAAATATCTCTCGATTACAGTGAGTTTTGATACTACTAGTTCCTCAATCAGAGAACAATCTTTTAGAGAAGGCTGCCAGCTTCTTTAAAGCATGAATTCTCTCTTGTCTTTGTATTTCCGCTCCTTCGATAGCGTCCGACAGATAACTAATTGACTTATCATAGGTATTTCGAGCGACCGGATAGGGTACGCCATCCTTACCACCATGAGCAAAATTATATTTCACAGGATCTTGCCATGAAGCTTTAGTTCCAAAAATTATCTCGCCGATAAGAGATAAAGCTCTAACTGCTGCGGGTCCGAAACCGTGTACGGAAATTAGTTGCTCGTAGTTCCTAGGTTGAATATCATAAATTTTTCTAAATAAATTCCAGTCCAATCTACGAGGCATTTCATAGTGTTCATCAGCATGGTAACCTTCAAAAACGATACCAGAAGTATAGCTTAAATTGCTTCTCGGTGTCCAATCATCTAATGTACTATTCATTCCCAGCGTATGATCTTTCTTTAGTACGAGCCTGTTAACAGAAGATTTCAGGTTCTCAATATTGCCGGTTGCTAATTCCAGGGAAACCTTTTGATTTTCTTTTGAATTAATTGAAGACATGTTCAAGGTGCTTAAATTCTTGTAATTGCTAATTATTCCTGCATGAGGTTCGCAAGTGAAGCTTTTCGCAAAATCTGATATCCAGTGATATCTTCTTGCAGTCATGTCTTTAGTATTCATGCCTTGTTGAACTACAGACCAATCACCATTTTTATCAAAAAGGATCACATGGTGATACAGTGTGTACCCGTCTTGTACTGTCGCATTATCGACTTTTGCAGCCATCCTACTTGCATATACTAAACTATCAATTTTGTTAGAAGATAGATTGTAATATTTTTCAGCCAATGTTGGGATTTCATTTTTAGTTTGGGTAGATTTTTTGCCCTTCCCTCCTGCGATGGAAATACCGTGTTCTTCAACTGTCAGTGATTGTTTTAAAACGCCCGTTACTACGGTTGTTATTCCTGAAGAGTGCCAATCAAAACCTAGCACACAACCAAAAGCCTGAAACCACAAGGGATCAGATAATCTTCTTAAAAACTCGTGTTCACCGTATTCATTTACAATCACTTTCGCAATTGCGCCTGAAAGTTTGATCATCCTGTGGATAAGATAAGAAGGGGTATGGCCACCATGCAGTGGGAGTTTAATTGTTGCATGAGCCATCATTTGCAATCATATAATTAGATCACTACTCACTTTAATTAATTTACTTGAACTAGATTTGATATTACGTAGGTATACATATGCCAAACATATTGGAAATTTTGAAATGTAGGGCCTTCTTGTAAAAGCTATCATATGGAGTTCTGCAAACTTGGGAGTAAATCATCCTAACTATAATTTCTATATCAATCATATTAGCCGTTGAAGTAATTGCCACACGCTAATGTTGCATTATTTATTGTTATTTTACTTTCTGTGCGTTATATAAACCTCTTGAAATAATTTACTTCCCATTGAAATTATAACATACTCTGATCTATGATTAATATTAAAAGATGCTATATTCTGTTTGTGGGTTTAAGGTTCAGACTAACTAAGTGCATATTATCGAGCCTTTAGCTAACCCTCAGGAAATTTAATTTCCACCGTATTGATTAAATTGGATCCGAGTTGTTAACAGTATCGTTCCCGACGCATTCGCACCTTGATCTATTGTATATTAATTTCAATGTCGGACACACCGATTACCAATTGTAAACTGTAAAGATTGCACTATTCCCAAAAAGGCCAGATATCTATAAATTACGGAACAAAAATTTTATTCATTATTAGTCCTTGCTGAGTAACATTATTTTATTTGAGCTTCGCCTGTATGGAAGCTGAGTTAAATGGTTCTGTGATATCCCAAACTTCGTCCGAGTACTCTTTGTTAATCGATAGTTAAGTTTAGCTATCAAGGAATTCCTTTACAGTGTCAATTGGAACTCGGATCGTTTAGAAGAAACGTAGTTAAGCATGTTTCCAAAGTTAAATAAATTATGATTCATAATCCTGCGTAAAGACCATGGGTTTTCGGAAGAATGTTGGGTATATATCAAGTATCTTGATAGCGCTCTTGTTTTCAAACTGTATATTAACTTCGGTGTCACAAAATTCCTTGTTTGAGGTGGAAGCGAAGCCCATCGATAAAACATCACTACAAGGCAAAAATGATGATGTTAGGACCAATGTATTCGAGATGGCAAATAAATTAAGAGAGGCTACGGGAGAAAAAACACCGAATGATTACATCGTCGTACTAAAGGATAACAATTTTTTATCATCTGTAAGGTCTCTAGCTGGTGAAGCCAAAAGCGAAGGAGCAGCATTACGACATATTTATGATCACTCTTTACACGGGTTCGCTATTAGAGTCCCTAATGAGAAGGTGCTTGAGGAAATTATGAAAATTCCAGAAGTAGACTATGTGCAGCCTGATGTTAAGGTAAAGGCATTCGCTCAGAATTTACCAACTGGGATTAATAGAGTAGATGGTGATTTGAGCTCAACGAAATCTGGAGATGGGAAGGGCGCTGTAAATGTTGACATAGGCATCGTGGATACTGGAATTGACCTGAATCATCCGGACCTGAACGTATATAGACAAGTATCATTTGTTTCGGGAACAAGTAGTGGTAACGATGATAATGGTCATGGTACAGCTGTTGCTGGGGTTGCTGCGGCAAAAGATGATTCTCAGGGTGTAGTGGGTCTTGCTCCAGGCGCTAGATTATGGGCTATTAAGGTTCTTGATAGTAACGGCATTGGTTCCAGCTCCGACATAATAATGGGCATCGATTATGTTACTCAACATGCAAAGGAGATAGATGTTGTGAATTTGAGCTTTGGGGCCGTTGGCAAAAATGATGCTCTTCATAAGGCAATCATTAAGTCTGTGGCAGCTGGAGTAACTTATATAGCGGCTGCTGGGAATGACGGAAAGGATGCCTCATCTGTATTTCCTGCAAGCTACCCAGAAGTAATAGCTGTATCAGCAATTGTTGACATTGACGGAAAGTGCGGTGGTAAATCCTCTATATCTACAACAGTTGGTAAAGATGATACCTTCGCAAGTTTTAGTAATTATGGTCCAGTAGTTGATCTGGCTGCTCCAGGGGTACTGGTCAAAACAACAACAAGAGGTAGTTCTTACACGTCGTTCAGTAGTACGAGTGCCTCAACTGCTCACGTTACAGGCGCCGCTGCATTATATAAATCTGAACATCCTGGGGCATCTCCTTCGGATATCAGGAATGCTCTTAGGAGTCTCGGCTCCTCGCCCGCCACAACATGTGATGGCAATGGTCATGGTTACTTTACAGGCGATCGAGATAATAATGCCGAACCATTACTGTACACCGCTTGGGCGTCTACAACAGAGCTTGCTATCAGAAATCCTGTGTCCAGTCCTCCCTTCAGATCACCTTTTTCGCAATAAAGTTAGCAATCGTAAAAACTGATTTCAACCACCTTATAAGGCACAACAGTTCTCTCACTTTATATTTACCATAGTGTTAAAAATTGTGGTTATGGTCCCAAAAAATTCAATTATCACTCCTGGTTCCGAATTGTTAACAGCATTGTTCCCCGACGGGCCCGTATTATAACATGTATTTATATGGGCTGTACCTTGTGATCCTAGCGCGAGAAATGTCGAAAGAAAATATCGTCCGTCAATTTATTTTGCCATGATCTTCCATATTCACAAAAAACCGATGGTCACAATCCTTACATGTTATAAGGGCATTAGCGTATATAGCATTTGGTATATCTGTTAAACTAATTCCTGTCTTGGGATCACTTTTTGTTACGTTGGAGGAACCACATTTTATACAGTAAAACTTTATTTGATTAAAATTATCTAACATTCTTTTCAGTTCCTTGTCCTGGCATTCCATACAATAAAGTGTCTCCCGTTCGTTTAACACTTTGGCGGTTATGTCAGTATATTTACCACAAATACTACATGTATCTTTTTCAAAATCCATTAACTAAAGCCCTTCTTTGAGTTTGAACTGTTCATTTTCTGGATTTGCCATTCCATGATTATATTTGTCTAGCAAACGTTATATCCCTTTAAACCTAATCTTAAAACGCCAAGTCATCCGGACTGATGAGGAAGAGGAGGAAGAAGAGTCATGATAAGTGAACATGAGCTCAATTCATAATTGCCATTCCTATTCCTAGTAAGAAAAAAACTTTAAAGATTAGTTGTACATATGCATATCAGAATCCACTTTTAGAACCAATAGCGTCGTGGGTACCGACGGCTCCAGACCTATTAATTAATACGTGACTTGACTTTTGATATTGATATTATCCATCTAAATAACTAGGATATCTGAACCCATGCTGAGTTGTGTTATCAACTATGGTAA
>VBPX01000032.1 GCA_005877075.1 Nitrososphaerota archaeon
ATGAAACTTGAATGTTCTTTATGAAATTGTTTAGCATAATCCTTGAAATGGCATGCATTTTTATCACGTCCTGGCCAGTTGGACCTGGTGATACTCCATTTACCAGATTTTTATTATACATTGGGGCTTCTTTGTGAATAAAGCTCAATGGGACAAATTCTGTAAACCCATTTGTCTCTTTTTGAATGGATCTTATCAATTCTAAATGATTAGCTTTATCTGTCGATGTTTCTATATGACCGTACATAATAGTTGAAGTCGTAGGTATTTTCAGCTTATGTGCCGAGGTAATAACATTAATCCAATCAGATACTGAAATTCTTCCAGGGGAAATCAAATCACGTAGATTTTGATCAAGAATCTCTGCTGCAGTCCCTGGCAAACTTCCTAACCCAGATTCTTTTAACATGCTTAAATATTCTTTAACAGATAGTCCAGATCTATTTGAACCGTACAAAATTTCTTCGGGAGAAAAAGCGTGGATATGTATGTTTGGTAACTCTTTTTTTATAGCCTTACATATATCAACGTATAAGAATCCATCCATGTTCGGCGGCAATCCTGCTTGAATACAAATTTCAGTTGCACCTAATTTCCATGCCTCTTCAGCTCTTTTCACAATTTCTTCTATTGGAAGAAAATAAGTTTCCTCATTTCTAAAATCTCTACTGTATGCACAAAATCCACATCTTTTGATGCAAACGTTAGTAAAATTGATATTCCGATTAATAACATAGGTTACATTATCGCCAACATATTTTTTCCGTAGCATGTCTGCAACAATTGCAGTCATTATCATTTCAATTCCTGTTGAATCAAATAATTGGGTTGCCTGTTCTACAGATAAATTCTTAGAATCCAGAGATTTATTCAAGATATCCGAAATGACTGGATCTATCTCCTTCATCATAGATTCTAACATCAATTTAATTCCACCTTGACCACCCCATTAATATCAGATAACTCCGATATATAGTTCCAAAGATTATTAGAGATAAAATCTCTTTTGTTTAAAAGAAATTCCGGATAAACAGCAAGTCTCCCCACTAACCTATAACCTGCTTTTTCAGTAGCGTCCTTAACATAATTAATGTTAGGCCATGGAGATTCCGGATTCACATAATCAATTGTCAGGGGAGATATTCCACCCCAATCATTAATACCTGCACTAATGTAGTTGGGATAATGTTTAGGGGTAAGATTGGGTGGGACTTGAATGTTCATATGTGGAAGTATAATCCTTGCCAGGGAAACTGTAAGAATAAATAAATCATATGTTGGAGGTGAAAAATTCTTCATTTTGGTATTGTATTTGGGCACGTGGTTTTGCATTATTATCTCTTGAATGTTTCCAAATTTTTGATGAATTTGCCTTATAGTAAACAATGAGTCAATTATTTCTTCTAAGGTTTCCCCAATTCCTATGAGCAATCCCGTGGTAATAGGTATTTTTAATTTACCTGAGTTTTCGAGAACCCGAATTCTGGCTCTTGGGTTTTTGCTGGGCGCAAATTCATGTGGCATATTCTTACCTGCAAGTCTTTCACTAGATGTTTCTAGCATGCATCCAAGACTCACATTAGATCTTTTGAGCATCGATAATTCGTCATAATTCAAAGTACCTGCATTAGTATGCGGTAATAGTCCTGTTTCTTTTAGAATCAAATTGCTTATTTGTTCTATATATTCAGTAGTAGATGAACAATTGTGTTTTTTTAACCAATCCCTAAATTCGGGATATTTTTGTTCTGGTTTTTCTCCAGTCACAATTAATGCTTCTGTACATTTTAGACTTTTACCTAATCTTGCAATATGTAATACCTGATCCTTTGTAAGAATTGATAAATCAAAATCTGACAATTCTTTTTTGTAAGTACAGTAAGAACACGTATCCCTACATAGATTAACCAAATTTATGAATACTTTTCTGGAATAAGTTATTAGACCATTTTTACAATTATCTCTTAGTATCTTTGCTAGTTTGCATAGGGATTTTGTGTCATATTGTTTTATCAACTCATAAATTTCATCTTTAGTAATCGGGATATTTTGTATTTTCTGAGCAATTTCATTGATTGCCGACAGGTCTAATTCATCCAGTTGAGATTTCAACGCTTTATTTATTGAAGGCATTATTATTAACAATTTGTTTCAACAATAATTTTCAATTGTTCAGTTATGCCCATAACGAAAGTTATGATGATTGCAAAGGATAAAACGGCATAAAATCAAATTAATCGTAATTGGCTTTTTCTAAACCATCTTTCATATTTATCATATGTGAAATGGATGCTGCTTTGCATCAAGCACATAATCTCTATCACGCCATTTTATTACTCTTTTTCCCTTTGAATAAAATGCAGATATTAAGAAACAAAAAGTTACTACTGTACATCCCAATGGGAAGCCTAAACCATAAATTGATTTCTGTGAGAGACCGAAATGAGCCTGTACGATGGTACATGTAAGTATTAGAAGAATTGTCAACAAATTAACAGTCAAAAGAAATTCACCGTACTGATAATTTGCAAAGTAAAGTAAAGAAGGCAAAATTAGAAGAGGTTCAAATAGAATAAAAAAAACAGCTGCTGTAACCATCAATGCAGATTTTTTCTGCTGTGTATGTAAAGGAATGATTATGCGTCGTAATGCATGCCATAAAGAATGGGGATCGCGTGCCCACAATGCCTCTATATATCCTTCGCCCCTGACTAACCTCAATTTCAATCCTTCTTCTTTTACTTTTCGTCCTAATGCTCCATCCTCCACTAACTCTTGACGTACTTTCTCATGTGTACCTATTTGCTCGTAAGCTTTTCTCGTTATAAGATAAAAACTACCGAAAAAATAACCGATCCTATTTTTTGGATTATTTACACGTAGTGGCGAATATCTTGAATGTAGGAATACAGATAGTACGGGCAATGTAAATTTTGTAAAGATATCATAACACAAAAGTTTAGGAACAAGTGTAAGTGCATCAAGTTCTTCATGAATCATCGTATTAACTGCAGAAGTTAATACATCAGATTTGTGTACGGTATCAGCATCAGTAAACAAAAGAATTTCTCGAGACGATTTTTGGAAACCTTGAAAACACGCCCAATTCTTACCAACCCAATCGTCTGGTCTAGGAGGAGCTTTTACTACTATCAAATTACGATGTTCTTTGGAGATCTCTGAAATAATTTGCAAAGTTTTATCAGTTGATGAATCATCAATAACGATTACCTCGTAATTATCATAATCTTGGGATAACAAACTTTGGAGGCATTTCAAGATTGTTTCTTCCTCATTTCTTGCAGGTACAATAATGCTAACCTTGGGTTTTGATTTTATTCTATAGTTTGCTGACCATTCTAATTTTGGAGACCTGGAAATTGATCTTGTAATGCAAATAAGAAAATATGCCCAACAAGCAAGGATTGCTGAATTGATTGCCAATATAATTCCTAGTATTATTAATATGATCAATTGATATCATTGGTTTTTTACGAAAGATAGAGTATAAGCCTGTATAGATTTCATATTAAAATGTATTCATTAATCGAAGATTCTGAAAGATAAAATGATTCAAAGTAAACCCATTAAAATTATCGTGTAATTTGCCATCAGAAAAGCGTATGCTCATACACCCAAAATCTGCTTTAGTAAAGCCCGATAATCCACATTTTCTTTGATACTACCAGGTGCCGGTAATTCAAAGATTAAAGGAATAGGACGTTTAGCTCTAATACTCGTAAGTTGATTCCTGATTTCCTTTCCTATATCTTCACTGATGAGTACAAGTCCAACATCACTAGCAGTATCTAGGCTATTGATGTGTTGTAATGCTTCGGAAGACAATTCAACTTTAATGCCTTCAACGCCAGCAAGTTGAAAGCTCGTTACGAAAATTCTACTCCCAACAGCCATTATTCTCAATTTGTCTTAAAGACCTAATTCAAAAGTTCTTTTTAATCCTTTGTATGGGATATTTGACGAAAATGAGATCCCAGATATCTTGACATTACAGATAAATCATGGGTTTTTATCTCTTCCAACATGCCTGTTAATCGAGATTTAAGAATTTTGTATATTCTGCTAGATGGAATTGGAGACCTCCCAAGTCCAAGTTTGAATGGGAAAACTCCATTGGAGGCCGCCAGTACTCCAAATATTGATGCTTTAGCCATAAATGGGAAAATGGGCCAGGTAATAAGCGTAGGAAAAGGAATAGCACCCCAATCAGATATTGCGGTATTCAACATGCTCGGTTACAATTTTCAGGGACAAAAATACGTGGGAAGGGGAATCGTAGAAATAATTGGTTGTGGGATTGATTTTCGTGATGGAGATCTCGCCTTAAGAGGTAATTTCGCAACATTAGCTAAAGATAAAATAATTGATAGACGTGCAGGTCGCGATATTGTTAAACAAGAAGCAAGCGATATCTGTGCGTTTCTAGAAGATAATATCAAATTTAATGATCCCGCTGTTTCAGTCGAAATAACACCAACTATATCACACCGTGTTATTATTAAATTTAGACACAATAAAAAATATCTCTCTGATAAAATAACAAATACTGATCCTGCATATAGTAAAGTTAATGGCATAGGTATTGCTAAAACTGACGTCCAGAGTATGGTGGTCCAGGAATGCAAGTCTGAGGATGATTCAGAAGTATCAATATTATCGGCCAAGATTGTGAACGAATTTACTCAAAAGTGCATTTCTCTTCTAAAGGAACATCCAATAAATCTGAATAGGATTTCTGAGAAAAAGAAGCCAATGAATGTAATCCTGTTGCGCGATGCCGGCAATAGCATTTCCTCACTTCGACCTATTAACGAAAAGTATGGCATCTCTTGCTCTTGTTTGGTTGATATGCCTGTAGAAATTGGGATAGCCAAAATTCTAGGGATGAAACTATTTTGTTCAGAAAAAATTGATGACTATGAAACAAAAGGAAAAGAGGTTGCAGAAATTCTCAAATCTTATAATCTCATATATGTTCATATAAAAGGACCTGATGAATATGGACACGATGGCGATGCTCTGGGGAAAAAATCCAATATCGAATTAATTGATCAAAATTTCTTCGGTCAATTTTTGAAAAATGCAAATAAACCTTACGTGATAGTTATTTCGGGCGACCACTCAACTCCATGTATTAAAAAATCGCATTCTGATGATCCAATTCCATTGTTGGTATCGGGAAATGGTATCAAAAGTGACGGAAGTCAACGCTTTACCGAATCATGGGGAAGCAAAGGATCCATTGGAACATTGAAAGGGGCCGAAGTAATTTCAACTGTACTGAGTATGATTCATACGCAAAGAGGAAAATAAGGAGGTAATTCTATTCAGTTATCTACTGTTCGGCTCCAGTCAAGATTACCTTACACTGTTCACATACTTTTTCATCTATGTTACTTTCAAGACTATGATGAGCATCACATATGATTAGCGAGTAACGCATATAATTGCACAATGCGATAAATTTGGATAAAGTTTTTGCAGTATACGCTCTATTTGTAGAAAGATCGTCACTAATTTCTTTTATCATGCCCATTATTTCATATTGTGATATTAATTTTGAGATTAGTTCATTATCACCGCGTGTACCTCGTAGATAATTGCTTACAGCAGCTTGTGTAATTCCTAGCAATCTGGCCACTTCTTCCTCTTTTAGACCCTTCCCACTCACCAGCTCCTTCGATAAGATTGCTCTTACCGCGGGGATTAATAATTTGGATTCAATTTCTGATGGAAGTAGCATTAGGTGAGCCTAAATATCACTTATTAAATATATATAGTTTGTTTTACACTTATTTCGAGAATCGACTTAGTGAAATTTAGAATGGTGGCAAGAAATCTAAATAACAATTTTCAAATTATTTGTATCTCGCGTCCAGAGACAAAAGCCAGATTCGGTTAATGCTCCGATCACCATTTGGAATATAATGTACGCATCTATGCACATTTGTAAAATTTATACCAAAAATTACATTTATTAATACTCATAGTTCTAATTGACTAGATATTGCAAAAATTCGACGAATTAGACATGAAAATATTGTCAGAACTATCTAAGAATGCTAATATTTCAATACCTCGATTGAGTAAATTATTATCAATAAATTCTTCAGTTTTGTATAGCCGAATTAAACGCCTTTATAAAAGAAATTTGATCCAGAAATCAACAATAATTGTAAATGAACCTCTTTTGGGAATAAATGTCAAGGCCGTTGTTGGAATAAATAGAGACCCCAAATTAAAGGAGGACATCCACACTGCCTTGTTGAAGATATTTCAGATAATATCAATTTCTGAAGTTACTGGTAGATTCGATATATTAGTGACTATTAGTGCTACTACACTTGAGGAACTTCATAATGTTGTTATAAAACAAATTGGTAAAATCGAAGGAGTTCAAAATACTGAAACATTTGTAGAGATGCAAAGGACTGAGAAAGATCGTAAATTTTCTACTTAATTCCCTCACTAAGTTAATGAGATAAACATGAAAAATATGTGTATTGAATAAATCTTCTTACTGATTTGAGTAACATACTTAAAATACCGTCTGATATAAAAATTTTCACAGTAAATTTTGTTTCCTTGTTTGCGCACTAATGTAATATAATATCATATGACATTTATGGAAAAAATTAGCAATGATAAGAAAAATTCGCATCATTTATTAACATCTTAATTTTAAGTTTATAATTGTCCTGGATAATTCAAAAGTGGGTTCTCCCTTTGGTAATTTTTTGATTTTTGGCAGTTATATAGAGACTCTTTGTTGTCAAATTTATCCTAGTTTGCACATATGCAATCAACTTGATTTTATTTTCGATATCGATAGATTCAAATAATGCATTAATGGATAAAATGTGAATTTTTGTCTATAGTACAACAAAAAATATTGGAAATAATTCAAACATTAAAACTTGCAAAAAAAACAAGCAAAGACGACTATATGACCCATCTTAGATTGGTGCTTTTGGGAATAGGTATTGTAGGCGGAATCGCTTTTGTTATAAAATTGATTGCAGAATTTCTTACATTTTCGACCAAATAATCATCTTGTTTTATTGCAGGAACGAAATTTCGAATGATATTAATTTCCTAATCGTATTAGCCATTTATGGTAGTTAATTTGCGAAAAATCATTTGTACTCTTGGATCTCATTGTTCACTTCAAGTATTAAAAGGTGCAAAGGATGAAGGATTCAAAACATTACTGATAACCGAAAAGAAGAGGTATCATGTATACAGTAGATTCAACTTTATTGATCATGTCATATTAGTTGATAAGTTTAGAGATATTCTAGAACCGAGTATTCAAAACAGATTAAATGAATTGAAGTCTATTTTTATCCCTCACGGTACTCTAATATCGAGTTTAAGTTCAGACGAAATAGAAAATATTAATGTACCTGTTTTTGGTAATAAATTTATCCTAAGATGGGAAGCAGATAGAAGTCTAAAACAAAAACTGATGGTAGAATCAAAATTACAAATACCAAAAGCCATAAAATCTAAAGAAGAAATTAATGATTTATGTATTGTAAAGCTGCATGGCGCTGCTGGTGGTAAAGGTTATTTTCTTGCTTCAGATAAGAAGGGTTTTGAGGAAGGATGCAACAAACTATTGAATGATAATGTTATTACTGATGAGAATGAACTTTACATTCAGGAATATGTAAAAGGAGTTCCAGTTTTCCTTCATTTCTTTTATTCTCCAATTTCAGGAGACATTGAATTCATGGGTGTAGATAGAAGATACGAATCAGACATTGATGGAATCTCCCGCATTCCTTCAAAACATCAACTTAATGTTGAAATAGAACCTACTTATAACGTAGTTGGAAATATCCCTCTTGTCCTAAGAGAATCACTTCTTGAAGAAGTTTATCAAATGGGTGAAAATTTTGTAAGAGCATCAAAAAGACTTGTACCACCGGGAATTCCCGGACCGTTTTGTTTGGAAGGAGTATATACTAAGGAGGCAAAATTCATTACATTTGAATTTTCTGCTAGAATCGTCGCTGGAACAAATCTGTATATGTCGGGATCTCAATATGCTAATCTTTTGTTTGAAAATGGCATGAGTATGGGTAGAAGAATTGCACTTGAAATAAAAAATGGTATCTATAAAAGAAAGTTAAATACAATACTAACATAGGTTAACACGAGTCGTAATCTAGCAAATTATAATATAGAAGTCATTACTGGATCACATCTACAGAATTTGTCAAGCCATAGATTGGTTTGTTCAAAAAATGACCTCCAGTTTTTTGATCATTAATATCCATCAATATTACTTTTTCATTTATGAGTGATACTGCTATAGGGACATCTTCCCATTCCAGGACTCCATTGGTTAATATATCAACCTTACAATCAAAACCTAGTGTGTTGTTATTTTTAATTTTAAAAACAAATCCTAACCTATTTTGTGTACCCGAATCCATTGGTTCATTTGCGGCTGGTTTGTAAACGATTGTATGAAAATGAATATCATTTCCGTCAGTATTAATCATTGTAAAGTTGGTCTTAAAATAGGTAACATTATCATTTTGGATGTCGATCCTCCATTTTCCTCCTAAGAGATAATTTGAGGAAAGATTTGTATTGATATCATTAACAGTGTTTGTGTTATTGTATTTAACTGGCGAAGATAAAATTGTGTTTATTGTTCCTTCCGCATTAATAGATATACCTGCGGACTTTGATGGATTGGTAGCAGAAGTTGCCCCAAATGCATAAGACCTAAATTCACTATGGCCCTGTAAAATGAAGGTTTCAAGACAAACAATAAACGAAAGTATACTAATAATAAAAAAAATATGCAAATATCTACTCAGTATCATTACTCAAAATTAGAAATTTAACATAACTTAAATTTTACTTCTGAAAATATTTATAATAACCAAGGGTCAGTAATTATTAATCCAATAAAAAATTTCTTTTACAAATTTTCTCAAGTACTAATATTAATATACTGTCCAAAAATCAGAGAGACTGATGTTTAATGTATCAGTAGACAATTATGGCATAACAGTGGATAATGAAAGTAAAAAAATATCCCTGGATCCAAATAAACAACCTAATTCTGATTTCATTTTTATTTCACATGCACATACTGATCATTTATACAAAAATGTTAGAGAGTACAGTAATAAGATAATTACATCAAAAATTACTCATAAAATTGCAATGCATCGTGGATACAAGTATGGTGATACGTATGAAAAGCATGGATTCAAACTGCTAGATACGGGACATATTCTGGGCTCAAATGGACTTCTTATAGAAGATGATTTGTATTACACTGGTGACATTTCGATAAGAAAAAGAGCATTTATGAATCCTGCAGTTATTCCACAGGCAAAAATTCTCATAATAGAATCCACCTTTGGACACGCTGATTATATTTTTCCAAGATTTGAAAGTACTATTCATAAGACAAACTTGATAATTTCAGAAATGTATCATCAGGGTATACCTGTTATTTTGCTAGGATACACATTGGGCAAGGCTCAAATTCTTACAAATGTTTTCAGACATTGGAAACCATTGATTGTACATGATTCCATACACGAGATGAACAAACTTTATTCAGAATTTGGGGTCGATATGTACAATTACGTGACCTTTTCAGACGCAGAAAAAAACAATATGCTATCTTCGTACAAGCCATGGTTGCTCATAGCTCCTTTGGGCTCGTGCAAAAATGGATTTCTAAAATATATCAAAAACAAATATGGTGCTTTATCAATTGGGTTCAGTGGATGGGCCGTAAAGCCATATTACAAATTTGCATTGGGATTAGATTATTGTTTACCCTTAAGTGATCATTGTGATTACAGAGATTTAATAACAGTAATCAAAAGGTGCAGCCCTGAAAAAATTTATACTTTTCATGGTTTTGCTGAACATTTTGCAGGTGACCTTCGTAAAATGGGGTTTGATGCAAGTCCGCTTATTTATTCCCAGGGAAAGAGAAATACCTCGGAAAAACTTGACGCTTTTTTTGATAAATCAAATTCTTGAAGATATCAGAATGTGCATCCACACCTTTACTCCAATTATGTCACCGGCATTGGCAAATTATTTTTCTTGTTCTCTAAAATAAGGAATTACTTTCTTACCAAATAATTCTATATTTTTGAAGTATCCATCTCCCCAAAATCTAACTATAAAGTGATTTGTTCCTGCCTCAATAAATCGTTCTAACATTTCGATTACGTCATCAGGTTTACCAACTCCTATTGCACTTCTTGCAACATCATCGGGTATTTGCATCGCGGCTCTTTTCATTTGTTCCATTAACTCTGGCTTGTTCATGGCATATTCTGTAAAGTACCGGCGGAAATCAAATTCCGAGTCTTGCTGTATATCGTGAACCTTCAATAATTCTGGCTTGTATAAACTTACTTTTACTGCATTTTTCATTTTATTCCATGCCTCTTCGCCATCATCAGTAAAATATACGTCTACGTCGTTTGCGAATTGAAAATCGCTTATATCTCTCTGAATTCTTTTTGCATGATCTTTTATTATGTTCGCATGGTGTCTAAACAATGCAGGAGTATACCCAATTGGTATCCAACCATCGCCGTAAATTGCACACAACTCTAATGTTTTCGGTGCACCCGCAGCAATGTATACAGGAGGCCTGGGTTTTCTAATGCTTTTTGCTTGCAAACATGCATTAACGAGTTTATAATATTCTCCAGTATAATTTACTCTATTATCTGGGTCAGAATCGAAAAGCCTTTCTATAACTTCCAATTGCTCCTTAAATTTGGTCACTGGCTTTTTGAATTCTATCCCAAAATCAACTACATTTTGCGCTTCTCCTGCACCAATACCCAATATTGCTCTACCGTTGGTTAATCTGTCTAAGGTAATTGATGAGAGTGCAATAGTTGAGGGGTGTCTTCTTATTGCATCAGTTACGCACGTTCCCAACTCAACATTTCTGGTAACTGCACCGATTGCAGCCAGTAATAACCATGCATCATTGACAACTGCATTTTTCCATTGTGGAACGTTTGAATGATCCATTGACCAAATTGAATCAAAATCGATTCTATCAGCAATTTGACAAGCTGTCATTATTTGTATTTCATCCAGACCTAGTCTGGCAATATTTAATCCTTGGGTAAAGCCAAATTTAGTCGTCATTTTATAGTGGAATTATGCATATCGCATGAATATATAGATGTAAGGTTTAACTGATATCAGGCATTAAATTATTGCGAAATTTATTCAAACATAGGCAATGTTGTAACTGATTTCTTGACTGAATATATAATAAATAGCACAATACAGAAAAATATTGTGAGTTCCAAACGTTCTAATAATTCAACTTCAAGTGATGAACGAAAGATTTCAGTTCGATTACTGATTAGGGGAAAGGTTCAAGGAGTTTATTTCAGATTTAATATGCAAGAGGTTGCAAAGAAGAGTGGTGTTATCGGATGGGTGAGAAATTTACCAGATGGAAATGTGGAAGCTTTGGTTGAAGGAAACAAAGAAGATGTAAATGAAGTTGTAGAGTGGAGTAAGATGGGTCCTGAGAATGCAAGGGTCGACGATGTGGAATTGGAGTACGGGCAGTATCTGGGAAATTCTGACGAATTCATAATAAGATATGATTAGCCTCAGAAATCATTTTCCAATTAGTTAATTTCAAATTCAAATCGAAGAGAAACAAATTCTTTGGTAGACCAGATTTTGTCGAGATTTGGTACAAATTATTGGTTGCATCCAAATCATGAGAATTAATGAATAAACTGTTTGAACTCTATAAAGGATTTAGAATCTCTAGTTTCTTTAGCGTAGTTCACACTAATGAGATTTGATACCGATATCATATTAGAAATGATCTATAACATTTTCTTTTTGACTTAAAGTTCGTATGACAAGCTCTAGGGATTCAAATCCTACAGCGATATTAATTATCAAAGTAACAAGAACACTTGTAATTATTGCCACATCTGTATTTGTAGCTCCGGTGGATGCAAAAGCAAATACTCAACATTCAAAAATAGTAGCAAGTGGGGCGAATACAATGGACCTTACATAAAAGATTGTAAAGAACATGATTCTACGAGAGATTATGCAACAGGTCCAGGTAATAATGGTGAATATGCTTCTGGGTTAGTTCATGAAAATAATGTTCCATAAATTATAGTATCGCAAATCAGGTAACTGCTGACTTAAATTTTTCCCCCCTGCAATGATAATACTTGATATTTTAATCTAAGTCAAAATTTCGAAAGCTGCATTTAAAATCGAAAGAATTAACGGGCTGCAGCAATTGCTGCATCAGCGACAATGTTTATCTTATGTGAGTGAACAACATGACAGGCAATTAGTGAAGTATTATTTAGAGCATTACGTCCATTGGTGCGAGACGGATGGTGATAGAAAAAAGAACTGGTATTAAAGAGGAGTAACAATAATGGCAAAAAATTTGGACCCTTATTGAAACTTGCTCTCAATGGAACTATCTCTACTGGAGAAACCAGAACAATATTTGGATAAATATCTGGTTGTAATCTTTTATAGAAATGTGGTCGAATTCAATAAAGAATTTAGACATTCTAGTAGCTTACTAAAAAGCATAAATAACATAATTATCTAATGGCATGGATGTTAGCTAAAACGACTTTTGTTGGCATCCGCGACGCTTCTTCTCGTGTCATTTCTTCTTACTTTGCCTTCTACATCTAATATTTTTGCCGCACCCATGCGGGAGGGCTTTAAAAATTCTGGAAATTGTTCCATAAGTCCGCCCACATCAACCTCAAGCATGACTTGTTGCTGGAGAGAAAAGATTCCTGGCTCTATATTGGGAGAAAAATATTGTCAAACATGCTATTATGGTCCCAATGGACTTCTTACAAGTTGCGATGATAAAGAATTACAATATGTTAAAACAACTGATAAAGATCAATCTAATACTTTGCCTCTGTTACAAAAATAGAGGTAACGTTTTAGAGCATTCAACTGATTCAAAACTCCCAAAATTGCTTCAAAAGGGTGATGCTCTTGAAAATCTGCAGAAAAAGCAATGCTACCTTTTCTGAGGACAAATGGCACGAGAGACTGAACCTAAACTAATGATAGGGTTCACGTTCCTATTTATAGAAGTGATACAAATTTTAAATTAATGTTATGTATTCCTATCACAATATTGATATTATATCATTCCAATATGAGGACTAAGTGCATTCACTATTGGTTACTAATGCAAAGACCTAGTTGGTATCGTTTTGTTATACTTGGGACTTAATTCATTTGCTTTATCCAAATATTGTTGACCAATCTCAGTAAAACCTAGACGAAATGGAATATTCCCCATATTATGCAACTTATTTCTCCACATCCTGAACATACAAATTCATTCCATTCCCACACTTTTGACAATGATTTTTATTTTGGTTGTTAGGTATTTTGTCTATAATATTTTATCAACCACAATTTCATCTCTGGAGGTCACAAATTGCTTACATTCCTTTTATCCATTAATGTGTAATAGTAGATGCTGGCGGAGGACAATGAGTGTTTCTTGTTCAAGATGTAGTCATAACGCCTCTGCTAGTCTTCTATTCTCTAGTAATTTTCGACTAAACTTTTTTATTTTATGTTGAAGAAATCGACATTAGTAATAGGTGCAGGCACATAATCATCTGTTGCTCATGTGGGCCTTTCTGCCATTCGGCCCACAACGCACTTAATATAATGATTGAAATTATTTTATAGTTTGCTGATGATAATAAGGCAGGGTACAGAACATATACACAATATGCTTAGGGGTGTAAGTTGGTCCGCCATACCACGAAATTTTCTAAATAATTGTATTATTATTATGCTTGCTGAAATGTCGCTATCTCTATTTTTAACAAAAATAAAACTTCCTAAATTAAAGACACTTAAATTAGTAACACCGATACTTTCTTATGCTGATGATAAAGTGTAAGGATTGCGGCGAAAGGATTCCTGCAAGTTATCAACAAGATACGGTGTCGTTTGAAGCAACAAATTTCACTGAGCAATTAGAAAAATGTCCAAATTGCGGAAAAGTTAGACCTTATTTTAAAGCGGACTATTTCTTCGAAGAATGAAACCTACATAAATGAAAAGCAGCTTTGGCAATTTTGAGTTAAAATTTCCAAATTAGTGCCAGTTCACAGGCTTTCAAATTGGTATTGCATGAACGATACATCAGAGTTATTGAACTCCCAAACGACAATTCAAACTGACGATTAAGATCTTTAGGCTTGGATTCATTAATTGAAAATTTTTTCAACTTGACAAACATACAATTTCAAACACCACAATTTTATAGTCATGCCCAGTGTCTCATTGCACCAATTAATTTTGACCCCAATTGTTAATCTTCTGAATCGGATAATTAGATCAAGTTTTTGCCTTCTAGAAAGTTAACATCAGTGAGAAATCTTAGGACTCGTTTGATTCATCCAACAGTCATAACAGCCTTCAAAGTCCAGTTGATATACTTCTATTTCGTTTTTGTTACATGTTTGACATAATTTTTCCATTTGAGCAACTTCATTATGTCATCTAATATATAGTGATTATCAATATAATCATCTCAACGTGTCAATTATGATCCTTATTGCTATCTTTTCATGGTTTATTCCACTTTATGTAAAGATTCGCTTAGCCAGTTGGATTCAGTATTTGCTTTATCCATCAACATCAAAACATTGTACCTCCCGCCAGTCGTTAATTAGAATTTCGAAGATAAGCCCCAGTTTTTGTCGAATTTTTCATAACAGGTTATTGAGTTATAAAATTACAGTTTTGTCCAACAATGCATTCTTATAAGTGTGAGAAGTATATATAATGGGGGACGGAACGGAATTGGTTGCTCAAGTATATTCAGATGTAGAAAATGACTTTAGAGAAAGATACACGAACTATCTAAGGACCATGAAACAGAAAATCTATGATACTAATCTAGGATATACCGAATTGGAAGATGAAAGAAAGTTGGTTAATCAGCAAGCTATGCGGACACCTGGACGAAGAGGCGAAATCATTAAAAGTGAAGAGATAGATAAAGAATTTTCTAGAAGGTATAGTGAACACAAAAAAGCAATGTTTTATTATGATTGAATTGTGCACACAATACACCTTTACAACTTAAAGTATAATCCTTATTTCTGAACTGAAAGTGTTAAAATACATTTTTATAATTTTACAACTCAATACAACCTATAAGATCACAAAATGGGTATAATTTCTTAATTTTCATATTTAATCATTAAAACGAAAATGTAAATATACAAAAAATAAATCATCAATTAGAATTAGAGAATTGACCCAACTTAATCCGGAAACCAAACAAACAAGGAAAACAAGTGTCATTAACTGATTTTACTGATGAAAAGAACAATCTGAATTAAATTAATCTTCAATGGTCACAATTTCACTAAACTTAGCATCAGGTTTCGATTTCTAAACCAAATTGCTTACAAACCTTTTATCCATTAATGTGTAATAATAGATGCTGGCGGAGGACAATGAGCATTTCTTGTCCAAGACGCGTTCATAACGCCTCTGCCGGTTAATGATTTTTACTAATTAGTAAGATCCATTAGTTCTATCATACGGCATGCATCTTACTGAAGTAATACAGAAAATTTAAGTCAAAAAAATCTGTTCCTGTTCTAATTCCTATTAACAAGATACGAGTTCCTCTCTAATATTGGCAAAAAGTCTTGCAATTACAATTCTTCTTGCAGTCTTAGTTTCGGGTGTCGGCCATATCTATCTCGGGGTTATAAAACGAGGAATAATTATTTTGATTGTTGGAATTGCTATATGGATTATTGTTCCATGGTTTGTTCCATTTCCTCTCAGTTGGGTAATAGGAGCCGGTTACTGGATTTGGCAAATAGTAGACGTATATATGCTTTATAAAAAGATGAAATTTGGACAAACACAAACGACAGATTTTAGAAAGTAATTACTAAAGTTCACCTATAATCGAGCAAGCCTCTCGCATCTTCCACACTATCAGTGGCGTCAGAGAGTATTGTTAATCATAGAAGTATATTGGTTGCTAGGAAGCATAGGAACATAATCACTAGCCGTGCGAAGTCAACTTCTCAGATCAGGTATTATTCTACAAATATCCTGCTTTGATCCATTCTTTGAACTAGAACTGGAATTAACTGCTAATACTTGAGATTGCCCTAACGAGTAAAGTTAACCTCGCAATAAAGTGATCATTGTTAAGCCAATAATCAACAATACAGACCTACTAGTAACATATACTATCATTTTGAATAATTAGCTGATATTATGTATTTCAAGGTTTAAAGTTGAGCAATTGTGGAAATTCTATATGTCGATTAAATCAGGAAGCGTATCTTTTTATTGGAAGGTAAGATTGGTTAGACATTCCTTCTTCAGTAATGGTATTTTGCACTTCTGAAGAGAGTTCTTTTAGCAAAAGAAAAAGGATTTGCACAAGTTTACTGAGATACTAGTATTAATAAATATGGTACGTGATACCTAAATGAATAAATTTATCTAATTTTTCATTCTCATAAAGGCATGTTTATTGAGAAAAGTAAAACGGCGTTAATGCAAACTTTTCTTATTGCTTATTTGACAGGTATTCTTTGGTTAAAGAGAAATCCTTTATCTTTGATTTTTTCTGCAATAAGTCCTTTCTCTCTATTATTTATTTTATTTATTGTTAGTAATGGAAGATATTTGCCATTGTCTATTACAGGCAGTTTGGTAATGGCCTTGGTTGGATATGGGTTATCGCTAGGTCAAGATATTTCGTTTTATAAAAATGAATACAAAATTCAGGATGTCTTTGTTGCTTCTCCTGTATCTCCAATTACTTATATGGTGGGATTGGCAATTTCACAAATACTATTTGGACTGCCTGCTCTATTAGTGCTAATCTCATTAGCTACTTTTTTTTTATTATCTTCATTCTACATTCCTCTCTTATTGGTAACTGCGTTCCTTGTGTGGGGTTCCATGTCATCTATGGGATTTTTTCTCTCTTCCCATATGTTACACATGCGAAACGTTTCGCAAATCATATCATTTGTTAACGTCATCCTTGCAATTCTGCCACCAGTTTTTTACAGTATTGATAGATTACCTATTGAACTGCAATATGCTTCCTATTTCGTTCCAACTACTCATGCATCTCTGATAATCCAAAATATTATGGGAATAGCAACACCAAAAGAATGGTCAATTGAATTAGGACTCCTAATTCAACTAGTATATCTGGTAGGTTTTGTGTTTTTAGCAAAAGTAAAGGCTTTGTGGCGTGAGAATTGATTTTCCAAATGTCCTATAGTGACGTAAATATCATAGTTTGAACCCAAATCAAAACCTGATATGAATGAATCTTAAAATTAGTTGATTCTAAATGATACTACATATAGAAAACAGGTATTCTGCTGATAAATATACAAAAGTATACTATACTTTGATCTAATGCTTTATTAATTTTCAGAAACTTATTTTAGAAAAAACTTTTGTTATTATATTAAGAAACATATTATTTAGATTCTGATATTCTTAATTTCTTCATGCGACCAATTACTTTTTACGACGGTGTTCATAGATTGTCAACAAGATTTGAATTTTGTTCAATGACATGCATAAGATACAGAAACCAAGTAATTGAACACCGCAATAATACCTAAAAAGTATCGTGAATAATTAAAAATGAATTAAGCTGTAGTTTTCCAAAAGGATAAATCTAGTAAGAGTAAATCTGATAAATCATGGCCACAGAGCAGCTGTTCGTTAGCGTTGTTATCATCCTAGTAGCAGCACGACTACTTGGTGAGTTTTGCCAAAGACTGCGTATGCCTCCTCTAGTCGGGGAGTTGGCTGCGGGAATAATAATTGGCCCTTACGTTTTGAACTTGATAACTCCTAATGCGAGTTTAAGTGTTCTTTCAGATTTAGGCGTTTTCTTTCTTATGTTACTTGCCGGACTGCAGATGGATCCAAGAGAAATAAGAAAAGCTGGATTTCACGCAGCAATTTTGTCAACCATGGCATTTACAATACCTTTCACAAGTGGCTTTGCGGTAGCATATTCCTTTGGTCTTGCAACAATTCAATCAATGTTCGTTGGCTTGTTACTATCAATAACTGCTGTTCCGGTTACGACAATTGTTTTAATGCAATTTGGAATCTTAGAAAGTAAATTAGGTAATACTGTCATAACTGCCGCCGTAATTAACGATATTTTTTCGCTTGTTATTTTATCAATTGTCTTGCAATTGCACGAAGCCAATGGTGCGCCGGTAAATATTTTGGAAGAGGTTACAAATTCTGTAATCAAGATTTCGTTATTTATTGGTGGAATATTTCTCATTGACATATTATTTAGAAAGGCTAACATTTGGCTTCAAAACAGGGCTAGATACTTTTTTGAAAAACTGCATACAAGGGAAGCTGCTTTTGGCATATTATTAATCTCTACAATTTTGGTATCTGTTGTCGCACAGGAAGTCATTGGCCTGCATTTTATAATAGGCACTTTCTTCTCAGGATTAATTGTTTACAAAGAAATTATTAGGAAAGAAAATTTTGAAAGAGTTTATGGAATAATTTCTGCAATAACTTTTGGATTTTTTGCTCCTATATTTTTTGCTATTATAGGAATTGATATTAAAATGGATTCGATTGTCAATATGCTCCCTTTTTTCATTATACTGACTATTACAGCTGTACTTTCTAAAGTAGGAGGAGGATACATTGGTTCAAGGCTGATTAAATTCTCAAAGGAGGAATGTTATGTTATTGCTTTTCTTATGAATGGAAGAGGGATGGTAGAGCTAGTTATTGCATCTATAGGATTCTCTTCTGGTATTATTGATTCAACTATATTCTCTATAACGGTGACAATTGGTTGGATTACAACAATTATGGCGCCAATATTATCAAGGCCGTACGTCCTAAAAATTAAATCTCAAACAACAAATAAGCCAAATCAATAATATTGAACTATCTCAGGCAGTATTATCTTCATCCAAACCTATCCATCCGTACCCTTTAACTTCTAATTCTTCGGATAGCTCCTTTCCGCCAGATTTTATTATTTGCCCTTTTGACATGACGTGTACTTGATCAAGTTTTGACAAATACCTTAGAATTCTTGCATAGTGTGTGATGATTATTATGCCTGCTCCAGTAGAAATTAGGATGTTTATTGCTTCTGCAACGGCTTCAATTGCATCAATGTCGAGGCCTGAGTCTGGTTCGTCAAGTATTGCAATTATTGGTTTCAGTACAAGCATCTGCATAACTTCTGATCTTTTTTTCTCTCCTCCAGAAAAGCCTTCATTAAGATATCTGCTCAAAAATGTCGTTTGAAGACCAACATTGTCTAGATTCTTTTTTAAATATTCGTGAAATTCCTTTACAGTTAAAAATACCTCTCTGTTTTCTTGTTTTCCACTTAAGCTCTTATTCAATATATTGTACGCATTCCTTAAAAAATGACTATACCCAACACCAGGGATTTCAGTGGGGTATTGGAAGCCTAAGAATAAACCTCTTTTAGCTCTCTCCTCTGTGGTCAATCCAATTATGTTTTCTCCATCCACCAAAATCCTTCCAGATGTTACAGAGTACTTGGGATGACCCATGATAACGTTTGCTAAAGTGCTTTTACCTGAACCATTTGGACCCATTATAGCATGAACCTGACCTTTGTCAATTGTAAGACAAAGATCATTTAGGATTTCTTTACCATTAATGTTGGCCGACAAATTATGAATTTCTAAATATGCCACATTTCTCTTGTTCCTCAAACATAATATAAATATTAAGTTACTTTGTTCAAAATTTAAATTATTCATCTTATATTTTATACCAGTTTGTCAAGGGGCTTATTCATTGGCAGGTTCCAACCATTCCATCTGGGTCACCTCGCTTCAATTAACTTTGCATTCTCAAAAATTGATGAACTTATTATTATTATTGGTAGTTCTCAGGCAAGTCATGAGATGGGGAATCCATTTACAGCAGGAGAGAGAATATCTATGATAAAGGAATCACTCAATGCTGATCCCAAAATTGACTGTAAGAAAACTTTGATAATCCCTGTTCCTGATACAAGTGTCCATTCAACATGGACTCATCATGTCGATATGTTAGTACCCAAATATGATGTTGTTTTTACCAATAATGCTTTTACAAGTTTCCTTTTTCTTGAACGAAATATTACTGTAATAAAACCGAAACTACTTCACCGGAGTGATTTATCGGGAACCGAAATTAGGAGGAGAATGATAAAAAATATCAAATGGCAATATCTCGTTACCGAACAGACATTAAAAGTAATACACAGTATAAATGGTGTAGAACGTCTGAAAAAAATATCAAATAAATCGCATCATCGAAAAATCTGAAAATAATTAATCCAAACTTTTGCCATTTGCATTTAGTTTTCTAGTCTTTATAGTATTATTCAACTAACAGAAGGATATTCATATCTGCTACTTTCATATTGATGGTGTTGATATTATTTTGTTCAATCTGATAAATTTATCAAATTTTTAGAATAATTCACTGGATAAAAGTATGTTCATGAATAGAATCTCACAACATTAAAACATGGATATTAATAAATAATTGACAAACAAGAACAACAATACTTGAAGGTGCATTCATTATCAAAGAGAGAGATACAGGACATAAAAAACCACATTAACAAAACCTGGCCAGCAAATTCCTTCACAGAGGTGAAAAATTTACAAGCCTACGTAATAGATTCTAATAAACGTCTTTTAGTAGGAAACAAAATAATAGCAATCCAGTTAGCATCTGATCTCATAATCCCTCATCTGGTACAGCATGAGATATTGGATTACTTTGCATCAGTAGAGGTTGATATGAATGCAGTGAAATTTGTATGTAACGGAGCTAATATCATGAGACCTGGAATTACTAATTTTGCTACATTCAAAGAATCGCAAATCGTGCTCGTAAAAGATCAAACTCACAAGAAAGAACTCGCAGTATGTATATCATTAGTTAATGATGAGAACGCAAGAAAAATGGAGAAGGGAGTTATCTTGAACAATGTACATCATATTGGAGATATTTATTGGGAAATGAAAAAATCTATTCGCACTTGACGAGTTCAAACAAATTGGTCTCTTTTTAACAATTAATAACTCAAATCATAAATTAATAGATTCTTCCTCAATCCCTTTTTTGGATATCGTCAAGATATCAATACCGTCACCACTCGCAGAATCTCTTTGTATTGATGATTTAATTGCCTTGAGAGCAAGTTTCTTGGATACATCTTGAGACATATTCTTGTTGTACTCGGCATCTATTAGTCCCAATGCTAATTCTGCACCTGTCCCTACTACTGCATAATTGTCAGGAAGAAGTGAACCCAACGGATCTAGGGTGTAAATCTGAGGTTCATTCTGGACGCCTCCAACAATTACCTGTGTTAACAATGGAAAGAATCTTCTTTCAAACATTATTACAGACATTAATTTAGCAATAGAATTAGTAGCCATTTCCCTCCTTGTTTCTAATTTTCTAATTTTTGCAAGTGCCGATACTTGTCTTGTTAGAACCTGCATATCAGCAACCATCCCTGCACATCCAGCAGCGACCTGATCTGTTATTTGAAATATTTTCTTAGTATTCTTATTTACTACGAAATTCCCATATGAAATGCGCTTCTCAGCTGCAAGGGTAATTCCACTTTCGTAAGTTAACCCTACAGTAGTAGCACCAGGCATGAATTGAAAGGCCATATGATTGGATAGTAGTGAATGTAGTTAGATTTAGTCGTTTCGTCGCTATTTTCTTTCTGTGGCAATCATTCACGGCGCTTTAGTTAAAAATGTGTCATGAATCCTTATTGCCTCTGAAACTAGCCTATTTTGTAATTCTAATGCTTCCTTACCTTCAGGATGTCTTGCTTCTGCAACTGCCTGTGCTACAATATTCATAATATGCCTTAATAGGAACTCATCCCCCCTTGATGATTCAGCCTTGTAGGTTCCATTAGCTTTGTTTACAAACACTACATTTTCATTGATGAAGCTATACCTTGAATCGGTCTCATCCTCATAAGGAATGATTTTATATCCAATTTTTTTCAATGCAAATGTTTTTTTAATTAATGGTTTTTTTACCTGAGTTGTAATTGTCACATTTTCATACGATTGATTATCATTACTTCCACTATACGGATAGACATTTGACATATTACTTTCAATCTCTAAGCCCTGTTGATTTCTTTCTTTTTCATTTGCGATATCTCTTGCTCCCCTCGTTTCATTTTTGGTAATGTCTTTATATTCATCTTCTACTGCATTATTGAACAAATTATCTTCTGCAGTTATTGACGGTAACTTGTTACTAAGTTTTGAAACTATTTTCTTGGTTTCTACAATTTCAAATCCTTCTATTTCTTCATAAGGCTCTAGAGTTTCAATAACGGCCTGACCTAGAACTTTATCTATTTGCTTATATATTTTTGACTCTCCGCGCGTTACTAATACGTCTTCATAGAGAGTTAGATTGGGTATGACCGTATCAGTTATGAATTTTTTCATAACGCTTGAAAATTTTTCAAATTCTTTATCCTCTATGATCGCAGATTTGTCAGCAAATCTAGAAGTTAATGAATCACATCTTATAAATCCTGTCACTCTATGTAATTTGGTATCAAAACCAAATAGGGTTCTCATAACAATGTGACTTCCCACCATAACTGCAATCCCTCTCTCGTCTTCTGTTAATGGTCTGCGAGCAACAGTTATTTCGCCAACTATGTTTCCTCTATCAAGATTTACTGGTATTTTATGACCCTGTATTTCTGGATACCTTATTAGTTGAGCATCAGAAAAATTCCATTCTGTAAATTTATTTGACTTCTTGATATATACCTCAAACATGGGTTGTCTTAGAACTGCCAATTTTCTAATTTCTTTTATCAATCTTAATTCATCCACAAGTGCCTTGGCATCACTAACAATTATCTCGCTTCCATCTCTAGACAACTGAGGTTCTCTTGTTTCTCTTAAATCAGACTTGCCTGTAAATAGTGCATCGAGTGATTTTGTATCAATCAAAAATGACTTGTTGAAGTTATCCTTTCGAGTCCTAATCTTCATATTTTCAAATGATGTTAGAAATGAAAGCCTACCTGTTCCATATCGGCCAGTTCTGACCCTTTTTAATTTGGGTGAAATAGAATCAACTTTCTTGTGTGGTGAACCAAGTAACAAAAACTTTTGAATTGCGTCCTCATCCATTCCTGCATTATCTTCAATCGAAATGGAATTATTGCTATGTATAGTAATTAGAACCCTCGTCGCATCTTCATCAAAGGCATTTTCAATCAATTCCTTGATGACATCAGCCGGAGAAACCCACGTTTTAGTTGCAAATTCCCTGAAGAAGGATGGATGCACCTTTAATGCAATTGTCATAATTACTATGTTTTAATCCCTCACCTTTATCTATTACTCGTTTAAATTTTCATAACAAATAGCAATACAATCTCTACATTTTAATTAGTAATTATTGGAAAGTTGTGAGAAACATTAATAACAATATTTCAAAAGCCAAAAAAGTTATTTCCAAATGGAATATGAGTGATTCCATATAGCAGATGAGGTTGTGACGAAGTGGGTGTTGTGGTCAACCATATCATAATAGCAGGTACCGCAGCACATGCAATTATGGTCAAAATGATAAGCCATACTGCAGTCATTTTTTCAGCCATAAAATACGAATTTAGGAGTAGATATATAAATTTTCAAGATTGACTATTTACTTAAATAGGATTATAAGTCACCCCATAGGCTTCAGATTCTTGCTGAATGAAATTATTAGAATACCAGGGAAAAGAATTGTTTTCTGAATACAATATTGATGTTCCAAAATCATATCTTGCAAAAAATCAGTCAGAATTGAATCAAATTGTAGACAAACTGGAATTCCCTGTAGTCCTTAAATCACAGTTAACTGTTGGAGGGCGGGGAAAGGCAGGCGCCATATTAAAGTGCACGAAAAAGGAAGAGCTTGCACCAAAATTTACAGAGCTATTAAACAAAGTAGTAAAGGGAGAACGCCCAAAAATTATCTTGATTGAAGAGGTCGTAGATATTGACAAGGAACTTTATCTGTCATTGTTCCTGAACAGAGGAAAAAGAACCTACTCATTAATTTCTTCAAGTCAGGGAGGAATGGATATTGAAAGTGTAGAAAACAAGGTAATCCAAGATGTTTCTATTAACGGACTATCACAATCAGTCGCAGAAAATATTGCAAAAAACCTAGGTCTAAGTGGTGTAACAGCTACTACCTTCGCAGAGTTAGTAACAAAGTTGGCTAAACTTGTCAAGGAAAAAGAGGCTGAATTAGCAGAAATAAATCCTGTTGCCATACTAAAAAATGGGACTTGTCTCGCCCTGGATTCAAAAATTATAATTGACGATAATTCACTTTTTAGGCATTCTGAGTTAAGAAAATATATCCAAATTTCTGAATTGCAGGAACAAGCAGAAAAAAATGGCTTTTCCTTTGTAGAATTAGATGGAAACATTGCAATAATAGGCAATGGCGCGGGTCTTGTAATGTCCACCCTGGATGTCGTTAATGACGCTGGTGGAAAATCGGGCGCCTTTTTGGATTTTGGAGGAAGGGCCACAACTGAAACAATCTACAAAGCAATAGAGGTGATAAGCAAATTATCAAAGGTCAAGGCGATTTTGGTAAATTTGTTCGGCGGTATTGTAAGGACTGACCTGGTCGCTCAAGCTATCCTTGATGCATATAAGAATGGTATGATTAGCGTTCCAATTTATGCTAGAATCTCAGGTGCGGAATCAGAAAAGTCTAGACAAATGCTTTCTAATAGCAATGCAAAACTTTATGATACAGTCGAAGAAGCAATTTCATCATTAGTCCACTATATTGGGTTGAGTAAATAAATGTCTGAAAAATTTGATATTTTCGATATTCTCGTAGGCAAACCTAATGATATTGATTATGGTAAGAAACCAGTTTTAATCCAGGGCATGACGGGTAATTTTGGTTCTGTCCACACTAGATTAATGAGAGAATATGGTACAAATATTGTGGCAGGTGTAACTCCGAAAAAGGGAGGTCAATCATTTGAGGGAATACCTGTTTTTGATTCCGTTAAGGATGCTAGCAAGAATTTTGATGTAAAGATATCAGGAATATTTGTTCCTGCCCCATTCTTCCTAGCTGCCGTAAAAGAGGCAGTGGACAATGGGATAAAATTACTTGTAGCAATTCCAGAACATGTTCCAATACGTGACGCCATCGAGGCGTTGGAATATGCCCAAACTAATGGTGCCAAGATAATAGGACCAAATACTCCTGGAGTAATATTACCAACAATAATGAAAGTTGGAATAATGCCATCACAACCATTTCAGAAGGGAAATACTGCAGTCTTTTCCAGGAGTGGAACTTTAATGTATGAAGTTTCATTCCATTTATCAAAAGCTGGGATAGGACAAAAAATCGCACTAGGTATTGGCGGTGATCCGATTAATGGTACAAACCTGATAGAAGCATTTGATCTAATAAGTGACAAAGATGAAGTAAAATCAGTTGTTGTGGTTGGCGAGATAGGAGGAGACGCTGAGGAATCCCTTGTTGAGTATATTGAAAAAACGAAATTCAATAAACCAGTTGTAGCATATGTTGCAGGAAGGTCTGCGCCCAAGGAAAAAAGGATGGGACACGCAGGGGCAATCATTTATGGAAATTATGGTTCTGCGGAATCAAAAATTTTAAGTTTCTCAAGAGTAAACATTCCTGTGGCGAAGAGACCTGCTGAAATTCCAAGTATTCTACAAAACTTGATGAAGTGAATATGGTTTATCTATCAGGTTAAATTCAGCAGCCATCTAATATATGTCCAATTTTATTCGAATTTTATAAAAACTAAAGCAACTATCAAAAGATTGTACAAAATTGATTATAAAATTCTGGGCTAAAATGGATTAATTGAAATTCTACCCGCAAACTGTGACCAATCAGATAGGACAAGTACTGGAAGTTATTATGATACGTGGTAATTTCAGTTACTTTATTAACGATATCTTGATGTGAAAATTAATTGGATCATAGGTATTTGGCACAGTATTTGCTTAATCTCAAGAACAAATACATTGATGAGTTTCCAACCTTCAATCATATTAGAGAACTTATCCCTGTATCAAATCATCAAGACGTATTTGATAAATCACTTGCTGAAAAATTGCATACGTTTTTAAATACAACAGGATATATTATAAAAAACGGGATCTTACAGTTTCTAATATTCCATGCATATCATTTGAAGGAGATATAAATCATTTTTGGCTAAGCTCTAAAAATATGACACAAGTAATCAACCATTTTCTTCCAACATGGGGGTCTCTCTGCTCTTATCATGATTCTTGTCGCAAAAGATCTAGTTTTGAGAACATTATAGATATCAGATCGGGTGATGGAAGATTGATATATTGTGGTAGTATACTTGGTCTTCATTCTGTGGGGATAGAGATTGACAAAGATCTATGCGATCTACAAAATGAAATATCTATTTCTAGTAACGTAAAGTATGAAATAATTAATAGCGACTCAAATTCAATTGACTATATGCGGTTAGGATTGGGAAATACTATGATCTTTATATCGGCCCTACCAGAATTAGGAGAAATGTTAGCATATGGAATTATGAATCAATTTATCAAGAACAAAGAAAAATTGAGTAAAGTGGGCATTACTTTGATGGGAAGTCATACCCATAGAAAGTATTCCCGAGGTAAATCCAAGTGGGGATGGGGAAAATTTATTGATGATTTTGAATTGAAAATAGTGGAATGTCTAAGACTGCCAAGCTCCCGGACGCTTGATGAAAAAAGAAACACCAAATTTGTTCACGATCCTTAAGAATTAATCACCTAGAATTTAGTTGAATAATCCCAAATATCAGACCGGATCTAAAATTATTATTAATTTATATTTAATAATTCATGTTGAAATTCTAGTTAGAATACAAATTTATTTTATGTCATACGCAATCCAACAGGAAATCAATCAATATACTATTAAATTACCTCTTGCATCCCAATAAATGTGGTGTGTAGAAACGCCATGAATATGTTGTGAAAGGATTTGGTGAATAAACTATTAAGATACATGGTATATCTTCGGAACAAAAAATATTTTCCCCAGGACGCAAGTTCAATCCTTTCGTTATCTAGAAAAACCTTACAGGAAGACAAAATTATCATTAGAGATGTAAGGATCGCAAATCATTTTCTTGAACTAGATATTAGTATAGCTAGTTTTTCCGAACTTGAAAAAATAAAATCCCAACTTTCCATGATAGCTCCGGTTATAGAAATTGATCGCATTGTTGAAAAGGATATAGACAAGGAAGAGTCAATAAAATTGGCTCGGGAACTTTTCAACAATGAAAAATATTGGAAAACCCATGAAGTTCTTGAAGGAACATGGAAGCACACACGGGGGAATGAAAAAGAATTACTAAACGGAATTATACTCGTTGCCGCCGCTTTAGTACATTACCAAAAAGGAGAACAAGTGATATGTATCTCTATTCTGAAAAGGGCATTGAATAAGTTGAATAATTCACGTGGCAAATACTTTGGTATAAATATTGATTCTTTAAAAAACGAAATTACAAATATAATTGGATCAACTAAGGTTTCAAAGTTTAGGATTTAAGATAGATACAATTTACAAAATTAACTGCTGTCTAACTATCAGAAAATGAGAATTGAGAATTTTCACAATCTTAAATTGGGTCATTGCGGTTGTCTATTTCTTCGCCTTCTCATTACATATGCTGCTATAACTAAAGCAACTAAAATTGAAACCAGTATGAAAAAGGTGGTCTCATCTCTTACCGTACCTTTTGGCAAAATTGATAATACTAAGATGGTGAGATGATTTATTATCATGAATCATTGGTATAGATAAAACCGGGGAATTAAAGATTTCTTAACAAATTGTAAATAATAATAATAATAATAATAAGGTTCTGTTCTAATATTCGTATATTGGTTAAAAATGAGCTCTTGGTTAATCCTAAACTAAAGGTTGGTCTGGAAATTCATCAACAATTAGATTCAAAAAACAAATTATTCTGTAACTGCAAAATAATTGATTCTACTGAATATGATTTTACTTTTAAAAGGAACTTACGTCCGACTCAAAGTGAAATGGGATCTTATGACCAAGCAGCACTTTTTGAATCAAAGAAAATTAAGACTGTAAAATATCAATCGTCTAAATATTCTAACTGCTTGGTAGAATCGGATGATGAGCCTCCACACATGATTAACAAGGAAGCGCTCGATATAGTATTAACAATTGCTCTTGCTCTTCACTGTGCCATTGAAGATGAATTACACGTAATGAGGAAAATCGTAATTGATGGCTCAAATACCACTGGATTTCAAAGAACAATACTAGTTGGTAGAAACGGTTTTCTTGATGTTGATGGAATTAGAGTAGGCGTACAGAGTATATGCTTAGAAGAGGATGCCGCTAGAATAATAAACGGGAGTAATACTGGCAAGCATAATTCGAATAATAAGGACAACAAGGTATATTCATTAGATAGACTAGGAATACCTCTTATTGAGATAGCCCTAGCTCCTATCTCCAATTCTCCAACATTCATAGCAAATGTAGCTCAGACTATTGGACGATTGCTAAGAACCACCAAAAAAGTCGCACGAGGAGTGGGAAGTATCCGACAAGATGTTAACATTTCGGTGGATAATGGACCTGTTGTAGAAGTGAAAGGTGTACAACAGCTCTCACAGCTTGCACTAGTTATTGAATACGAAACAAAAAGACAAGATGGACTAAATCAGATCGCAAAAGAGTTAAGAAAACATGTGATTAATGACACAAAAATCATGGATAGTGTTACGGATGTTACAGAATCATTAAAAAAATCATCTTCAAAGGTAGTAAAGAAAATCCTTGGTGATGATAATTCAAGATTCATAGTATTTGTTTTGCGAGGTTTTAAAGGTATGTTATCTTTTGAACCATATTCAGGAATTAGATTGGGCAAAGAATTAGGCGAGCTTGTAAAAACTTATGGAATAGGAGGAATTTTTCACTCAGACGAATTACCAAACTATGGAATCAGTAGCGAAGATGTCAATTCAATATCCTCAATTCTTAAAATGGACAAAAATGACGCTTTTGTATTGGTAGGTGGATCGGCAGTACTACTCAATATTGTGGTATTTGAATTGGCCAATAGAATTAAAAAATGTTTCTCCGGCGTTGTTCCTGAAACTCGTTCTGTTAGATTCGACGGCAATACTGTATTTAGCAGGCCCAGACCAGGATCCTCTAGGATGTATCCGGAAACGGATATTCCATACATTTCAATTGATAGTATCAAATTAAAAGAGTTATCTAAAAATATTCCTCAACCATGGAACGTAGTTATACAACAAATCTGTGACAAATACAGCATTAACAAGACGCTGGCAGAAAATATTTTTGACTCTCAATATTTTTCTCTTTTTGAAAAGATAGTATCACAAACGTCAATCAGCCCATCTTTCATAATATCTAAACTTACAGAGGATTTAGTTAGTTTGGAAAGAGAGGGATATGATAGTTCAATTCTTACTCAAGAATTGTTATTTTACCTCTTTATGCAGCTAAATAACTCAAAGATATCAAAGGAATCGATTTCAATAATACTAGAAAAATTATTAAAACGAGAGATTAACACTATTGATGAAGCCATAAAATCATTTGGAACTGAAAGTATAACAGAAGATTTTGTCGATGATACCATAAATATAATAATAAACGAAAACAAGCTGATAATTTCTCAAAAAGGATTTGATGCTGTTGGTCTTTTAATGGGAAGATGTATGGCAGTCCTTAGAGGAAAAATTGATGGTGAAAAGGTTAGTAAAATACTCCAGACAAAATTGATGGAACACATCAAAACATCTAAAGATAAAAACATGTAATAGATTTGATATGACGAAATTTATTATCTATCGTGATTCACCCTTTATTTCAGATCTACCGTGATTAAAATTTTGAATCTCCTACGCTATGTATTGATCGTTGCAAAGTTAATACTATAATCATCGTACGATTGAAAGCGCAATTTGCTTTGTGCCATCCGCTCGAATTAAATAACTGCTATGGAACGCACCTAACTCATGTCAAGATAGTTGTTTGTATCTTGTTTTCGTTCTTAACATCTCAAAAAATTTTAGAGTTATCCAAATAATACAAATTGCAATACCAATCAGGAAAATAATTACTCCACTGAATATAGTGTAAATTTCAAATTTTGGATGTTTATTACTATCAAAAAGGATCGAATTTCCAAACATACTATTCGTGTAAATATCCTGATTATTGAGATTAAATAGGACTGCCGAATAGTTACCACTAATTGTAGGAGCTAGTGTAGAAAAGAATTCTTGTGAAGAATTCTGATCAAACATTAATGTTCCTTTTGGGTTTATTATTTTTATATTAATTAAGTCAAAAGAATTGTATGGAATTATGGATAAAGATATGTTTTTTCCTTTTTGAACATCGTTAAGAACTAAGATCGTCCTACTTTTATTATCTATTATACCCTTAAACATAGTACTTGTAGAGTGAAGAGGATCAGGCACGCGTATTGAAGAAATTGAAATTATCGTTACTCCAATTAATAAAGTTATGAGTCCGATAGCTAAAACGTTCCGCCTCAATAATTATCACCCATCAGGACTGACATATTGTTAATTAACTCCAATTAATAAATTACAAAGGTATGTATTTTTTGGCATATGACTCGACTCCCAAATAATAATTTTAGGAATTAGTTAGCTATAAAATACTTTGGTTAATGCGTCATAACCACCTAAGAGGAAGCACAATTCATAATATATATATAAACTCAATTAGGTTATAATTGCCATGGTCAATTCCAAACACACAAAATCAGTCTTATTTGGTTTTACTTTTGTGTTGATCTTATTTATGACAAATGGGGCAATCTTTGCTTTTGCACAGTCATCTGCTCCTGACAATACGCTGGTTGGTGTAGTAATGAAAGGTGCGAATGTAAATCAAAAACAAGCTAGAGAGGCTACTCCGCTACCTCCAGCAAATTATTTCGATGAGAGTTTTAAGCTCATATCAGAGGCGGGGCTAAACCATGTAAGGTTCTTGTTCTATTGGGAAGCTTATGAGAAAAATCCTGAGTTATTCATGAAAGAATTAGATGCAGTAGCAAATGCAGCGGACAAGTATGGTATTAAAGTTATTTATGATAATCACCAATGGCATACCTCCTCATGGCTTGAAAAGAGGGGAACTGGATTTCCAGTAGCTCTATTTGAGAATAATTCTCTATATCCCAAAGACGGGGGTGGCAATGTAGAGAAACCAGCAAAGACATGGTGGAGTAATTTTTGGGATAGATCAATTAAGGACGTACAAGGAAACGATGCATGGAAATTACAATCAGACTTTCTGAAAAAAGTAGTTACAAAACTCGACAGACACGCTAGTACTTTCGGATACGAAATCTTGAGCGAGCCTCATGTAGATACTGTAGATGAATGGGCGAAAATTGGAAAGTTCAATTCATTCATGAGTGATGAACTAAGGACGGTAACTCAAAAATCAATTCTTTATAGTATGAATGTTCCTGTAGACCTTAAAGGACCAATAAACTTGTCACCAGAGAATCTTGCTAAAATGGCTCCTACAAACAAGGAAAACGTCATGTTTAAAATAAGTGTTTATGGAATTCCAGACAGGGATCAGTACCAGAAACAAAGATTTGACATCTTCTTGAAAACTCGTGCATTGACCGGTATTCCGCTTTATATCGGTGAGTGGAACAATGTAGTAAGAACTCAAGTTAATGGCCTATTTACACTTGATCCCACAAAGAGCGGTCTAAACCAGGATAATACAGTTGCCATGCTGCAATCATTTAAGAAGGAAAACGTAAGTGGCTCCGCATTTTGGAAATGGGATTATAATGATGCACCTACCGCCAGCTTCAATATAGTATTACTTCAAAATGGAACATTAAAGCCGACGCAATATTATACCATACTCAAGAATGCAGTAGCCGCAGTTTACTGAAATACTAGTAATTCCGATCTGAATCCTAATCGGAATCGGAATTATTAGGTTCGGTCCCTACAAGAGATACAAACACATCGTCCAATGTAATGGGGGATACTTTAAAAAAAAGATTTCTCTTAATTGCAATGCCTGATAATTCCTGGATGTTGGATTCAAATGTGAATAATCTTAGTGTATCGGCACCTGTATCAACTACGGAGCCATATGATTTTAATGTCTCCACATCCATGCCTGATTTCGAAATCTCTATCTTGATATTTTCTTTAATATTCTTCCGAATGTCTGAAAGCGTACCTTGTTCAACAACAATACCCTTATCTATGATAACTATGTCATCGGACAGTATTTCTGCCTCATCCATATAATGAGTGGTTAGCATGATGGTTGTTCCACTCTCTTTTTTCTCCTTAATCGCTTTCCAAATTTGACGTCTAGACACAGGATCAAGTCCAATTGTGGGTTCATCAAGAAAAAGTAACTTTGAATCTGTAGCCATGGCCATCGCTACTAGTATTTTTTGCTTCATTCCTCCAGAAAGATACATGGCAAGTTTATTTCTTACATCATATAATTCAAAATCCAGAAGAATCTTTTTTGTTCTCTTTGCCGCTTCAACTTTATCCATTCCTCTGATTCTCAGCCAATAATACACATGATCCCATGGTGTAAGAGCGCGAAGGGGTCTTCCTTCTTGCGGAACAATAGAAATATAATTTCTTATTTTTTCTGTATCTCTAATAAGATCATGATTAAATATCGTAATGGTTCCTGAAGTTGGTAATAATTGTGTTGCACAAATTCTTACGAATGTAGTCTTCCCTGCACCATTTCTGCCAAGTAATGTGAAAATTCTTCCTGATTTGATATTTAACGAGATATTGCTTATGGCAAACGATAATGATCGTTTATATTTTTTAGTTACTTCAACGGCTTCTACTGCGTTCATGAATAAATAATTTCAATAATACAAATTAAGTTGTACGCTACAAAATCAATTTTTAAATAACAAATTATATTGATATTGGCAACAAAAATAAGTGAACCTATTCCACATTGATCGAAACACCGTAGTCTTTTGAGTTCTTTAACTTGAATATTACTTCTAAAATTCCATTCTTGTAAGTTGATTTACCTGAAGACGGATCAATCTGATCAGGTAGCTCTATTTTCTTGCTGTATTTTCTCTCACCTGAAACCGATTCTATAGTCAAAGAATTTTCATTAGCAGTGATCCTTACATCCCCCTTACTAACACCGGGTAATTCTGCAATAACTTTCAATTTATCAACATCTTTTATTATATCCACTACCGGTTCTCTCTGTTCATTAACTGAAAACCTGCCACTCAAAGAACTCGGGAAAGTATTCAGGTTTCCAAATTTGCGGACAACTGGCTTGCCATCCTCACCAATTTTAAAAGAATATCCATATACTATTGGACCCATTTCACGTACAATAGATCCATCATCAAGTTTGCGTTCCCTTATGAGGTTCTTTGGAAGATTTTGATCCATGTTTTTGACAGCTTCTTGCATTAGTTTTTCCATTTCTTTCATCATGGAGTCTACATCGGGAAACCATGAATTTGTTCTTCTTCGTCCAAACCATTCATCAAATGGAGTCGACATATGTATTATCCTACCTTATTAAAATATAAATATTACAGGCGAAAATTTACTACATATTTTTTCTATCATCCAATTCTTTAATTAGCCATCTTTGTCGTTCCGTTAGTTTTGTCGGTATGTCGAGTTTTATCCTCACAATTTGATCCCCTTTAGAACGCTGATTGTGCATTGGTATCCCTTTTCCTCTTAATTTGAAAATGGAATCTATTTGAGTTCCAGCAGGGATTTTGAACTTTTCACTCCCATACAGCGTGGGTATTACTACCTCTGTGCCCAATGCTAGCTCTGTGAATTTGAGTTTTAGAGAATAAAGTATATTGCCGTTTTCAAGCCTCTGAAATATTTGATGAGGTTTAATATGAATTCGGATAAACAAATCTCCTGGATACTCATTTTCATAAGAAATTCCTCTACCAGTTAACTGCAGTGTCATTCCATCTTCGATCCCTGGCGGTATCTCGATTTGTATTTTTTTTTGCCTGATGCTTTACAATTTCGACATGGTCTTTCAATGATCTCTCCCACCCCTCTACACATTCTGCACGTTTCGACAGTAACAAAAGTCGAAAATCTATTTTCATTAACTACTCTTTTGGTTTGTCCAAGACCATTACACGATGTACATTTCTTAGTTTTTGTCCCAGGGGAACAACCACTTCCATTGCATACTGAACATTTTTCTAAAGACGGAACTTCAATAGTCTCATTCTTTCCACTAATAACTTCCTCGAGAGAGAGTGACAAATCAACTACTGTGTCTTCACCCTTGTTTGTTCTTCCAAAATTAAATCCAAATCCAAAGGGATCACTTCTATTCCTAGCAGAAAAACCACCTCCAAAAAATTGTTCAAAAATATCTCTGATTCCACCAAACCCAATATCTTTGAAAATTTCGTCAAAATTTGATTCTGATCCTCTGAAGACTTCTTCAGACCCCACATGGCCATATTTATCATATTTTTTTCTTTTTTCATCATCTGACAAAACAGCATAAGCTTCTGAAATTTCCTTGAATTTTTCCTCTGCTCCTAGACTCTTATTTCTGTCAGGATGATATTGAAGGGCTAATTTCCTATACTTATTTTTGATTTCTTCTTTCGTAGCATTCCTCTCCACATTAAGAACTTCGTAATAGTCACGCTTTGCAGACATTGTTAAAAACCATTAGTTGAAAATACGGGATTCAATTCAGGATTGCTCTTGTATATCAATCAGGCCCTGGTGGAGCGTTAGGTGGATTTGCACTGTCTGACGTTGGATTTGCACTGTCTGACGTTGGATTTGCACTGTCTGACGTTGGATTTGCACTGTCTGAATTCTGAGATGAAGTAGTTTGCTGGGATCCTGCAGCTCTATAGGCTTCTGTACTTATTTCACCGACGATATTTTTTAGACTCTCTATTTTCTTTTTAATTTCTTCGATATTATTTGATGAGATAGATTCTCTTAATTCCTTTACTGCGCTATTCACTTTTTCTGTTTGTTCAGGCCTAATTTTATCTTTCAAGTCCTGTTGCGTTAATTTTTCTGCAGTGTAAATTAGATTATCTGCTTCATTTCTTATTTCTGCATCTTCCTTCTTCTTTTTATCCTGTTCGGCAAATTGCTCCGACTCTTTCTTCAGTCTTTCAATATCCTCTTTAGATAATTTGGTATTTGCAGAAATTGTTATTTTTGCTTCCTTGGAAGTAGCTAAATCTTTAGCAGTAACATTTAGAATGCCATTTGCATCGATGTCAAAAGTAACCTCTACCTGGGGTATTCCTCTAGGAGCTGGAGGAATTCCTGACAAATTAAACATGCCTAACGAAACACAATCAGATGCCATAGATCTTTCCCCCTGCACTACATGCACTGTTACTGCATTTTGATAATCTGCAGCAGTGGTAAAGATTTTGCTTTTCTTAGTTGGGATAGTAGTGTTTCTTTCGATAAGTGGTTCCTTTAAACCTCCAAGCACTTCAACTCCTAATGTGAGCGGAGTGACATCTACTAAGAGAATGTCTGTAGTTACATCTCCTGCGATGATAGCCCCTTGGATAGCTGCTCCCATAGCAACGGCTTCCATAGGATCTATACCCCTTTCAGGCTCCTTATTCAATAGACTAGTAATAAATTGTCTCACAATCGGCATACGTGTAGGTCCTCCTATCAAAATTATCTTGTCAATGTCAACAGGCTTTAGTTTTGAGTCTTCGATTGCTTGTAGCATAGGAGTTCTACATCTTTCAATTATAGGCCTTAGTAATTCTTCCAATTTTGATCTGGAAAGGGTCATAACTAAATTTTTGGGACCAGTTGATGCATCATAAGTCAAAAATGGTAAGTTTACTTCTGTGGTCATAACATTAGATAACTCAATTTTTGCCTTTTCAGCTGCTTCTTTTATTCTCATCATTGCCGCTTTGTCATTATGGATATCAATAGAACTTTGATTCTTAAATTCCTGGATAATATATTCTACAATCGAATTATCCATATCTGTACCACCTAACTGTGTATCTCCAGAAGTACTCTTTACCTGAAATACACCACCTCCCATTTCCATTATGGTAACATCTAAAGTTCCTCCACCTAAATCAAATACCATAATCTTCAAGTCCTTGTTTACTTTATCCAGTCCGTAAGCAAGGGATGCCGCAGTAGGCTCATTGATGATTCTTACAACTTCTAGACCTGCAATTTCACCAGCATCTTTTGTTGCTTGTCGCTGATTATCGTTAAAATAAGCTGGAACGGTTATCACTGCTTTGTCTACAGTTTCGCCTATGTATGATTCTGAATCTCTTTTGATTTTCTGTAATATGAAAGAGGATATTTGCTGGGGTGTGTACTCTTTGTCATACACTTTAAATTTGAAATCGGTTCCCATTTTGCGTTTTGCTGCTATTACGGTACCCTCTGGATTGGTTACCATTTGCCTTCTTGCAGGTTCGCCAACCAGCAATTGGCCATCCTTTATAAATGCTACATATGATGGAAAAGCCTTTCCACCAATTGATGTACCTTCTGCAGCCTGTATTATTGTTGGTTTTCCTCCAATCATGACCGAAGCTGCGGAATTACTTGTTCCAAGATCTATTCCAATAATTTTACCCATAATCTATTTTCCCTACTCCTTATCTTTTACATTGATATCTTTATTTGTAACTGTTCTTTTAGATAAAATGATGGAAGATGGTCTTAAAACTTTATTGTTTAGTAAGTATCCCTTCCTTATCACTTCCATTATTGTGTTATCGGGAACCAATTCATTAAATACAAAACCAATTGCATCGTGAATGTTTGGATCAAAGGGGGTACCCATAGTTTCAATTTCCACCAAACCCTCATCCTTCATAAATCTTTCAAAGTTTGTGATAATCCCCTTTATACCTCCTATAACCGTAGAATCATATTTACCATTTTTTAGAGTTTCAAGAGCTAATATACAATCATCATAAATGTTGAGTATCTTTATGAAAAGTTGACCCCTTTTTTCTTCAATTTTTGCTTCCATCTGTTTTTCAATTTGTTTCCGATAATTGTCAAAATCTGCCATGAGATATCGAAGTTTTGATAAATTCCTTTCAGAGAATTCCTTTTCCTTTGCAAGTTCCTCCTTCAAAAATTCAACTTCTCTACTCATTACCTCATTATCCGTAATTTCGGAATTGGTTCTTACATCATCACCATCATCATTGCTGTCCTTATTTAATACCTCATTATCCGTAATTTCGGAATTGGTTCTTACATCATCACCATCATCATTGCTGTCCTTATTTAATACCTCATTATCCGTAATTTCGGAATTGGTTCTATCATCATGATTATTCGTTTTTCCACACAAGATTGAAAATGTTTTGAATCATCTCGGATAATTAGATATCGTTAGTTTCTTTGAATTAACAAATCAAAAAATATAATAAACGAAGTCAAGGCTCATTGTAAATATATCATAAATTGGAAGATGAAGAACTTAAGCTAATTAACGAAAAGAAGATGAAAGAGCTACAACAATTAGTAAACGAAAAGGAACTTTTGAAAACTATTAAAGAACCAATAACTCTATCCGACAGCACATTCTTTGAAACAATCAATAAATTTCCACTAATGTTGGTTGATTTCTGGGCTCCATGGTGTGGCCCCTGCAGAATGATGTCTCCAATTGTCGATCAGATTGGTAGAGATTATCCAGGTAAATTAGCTTTAGGGAAAATAAATGTTGATAAAAATCAATTAATTGCTAGACAATTTAGTGTATCTAGTATCCCAACATTAATCTTGTTTAAGAGAGGTAAATTATTAAACAAGATTATAGGGGCCGTATCCAAGAATAGAATTAATGAAATGGTAAAAATGCATCTAGATTAGTTTTGCAATTTTAGGATTTCAAGATATCCTTGTTTCGCTTATTAGTAAATCTAAAACAATTGACATAGGACGACATTAATTAAAATTTAAGACTTAATTTTACTCAAATAGTAACGGTGTTGAATGGGAGCTAATTGTCAATTGTACGTCTGTTAGATATTATATATCGATATTGAATAATTGCGGGGCATATATCGAGCCTTCTCTCACTTTCTTTACTTTTGCCACCGATAGGTAATGCGGCCATATTGTAATAATAATTGAGCCTTCTGGAACTCCTTCCGGAGACTCAATAATTATTATATCATCAGGATTTACGCCATGTTCATTCAAAACAGTTATACTTTTTTCTACCAGCTCTGAAGACATTCCACTACTATAGAGATAAACTTTGTCAACGTAATCTATCTTAGGGTCCATTTCTATTTATCGAGGGATTTATATGTGCTAAATCCTTATCTAAATACGACTTGCTCTATAATTCATCAATAGGGAATTTGGACCTACATCCTATGCATTCATAAATCTCATTTCCGACGGATCCACTTACATTAAACCTCACAATTGTGGTACACTTGGGACATCTCCCTTCTACTGTTCTTCTCGTCTTATGCGGTCTTGATGTACTTTTTCTTCTTCCCATTATCCGCATTGATTAATAACTAACTGATTTATAAATCACATCGAATATTGTAAGTTATAGGCCGGCATTTATTCTAGCCATCTTAAGTCTTAAGGCTTTCATTGACACAAGGTCTTTTGATTTTCAAATCTTTAGGAATTCTGTGTTCTGGCATAGGAAATTAGTAAGCTTGATAACTTGTATTCTAATACGAATATCATCCGCTAAAATGCTAAAATCAAGTTATATTTTCAGTACTTCAATTTTGTTCATAGTAAATAGATTCTGAAGACTGTGATCCAATGCCATAGTTGTTTATTGGAATAAATTTAGTATTGATTGAACCAATTACTTTGCTTATATTACTATGCGACAATAGTTTTACATTTCAATATTGGCAAATTTTCTTTTCTATTATTCCCAATTCTGTTAAAATTTCCATATAATCGGACCCAGAAATTAGGGTCATGAATAATAGATTATGAACCATTTATTTCATTTCCGACACACAATACACCAATACTGGTACCAAATTCAACTTGTGGAGTCGAACTGATTTAGCTGACGTGAATCGAATAGCGAATAAGTTAAATGCTACAAATAAGACATTACACTAGCTGTGAATGTTATCTGACTACATAGAAGTATCAAAACCAAGAATCGTAGTTGTACTGGTTGTTACAGCAATAACAAGCTCCCTAGCTGCAACCAGATTTGATTCAACCCCATTAACTTCATGGGATATTTCGCTCTATCACCTTCTATTTCTGGGAATATGTGGATCGTTAGCTTCAATGGGTTCTAGCGCTCTAAATCATTATCTGGATCGCGATATTGATAAAATCATGTCTAGAACAATTAAGAGACCAATACCGTCCGGAAGATTAAATCCTAGAAATGTGTTTATTTATGGTAACATATTATGCGCAAGCTCGATAATAATCTCCTTTTTGACTTTAAATCTAATAGCTACAGGAATGATTGCCCTTGGGATATTTTTTTACATAATTGTATACACTTTATGGCTTAAACGCTCAAATGTTTCAAATATTGTTGTAGGAGGCTTTGCAGGGAGCGCTGCTTCAATGGCCGGATGGGCAACAACAACTGGATCTATAGATGTCTTGGGCTTCCTGATAGGATGGTTGGTATTTTTATGGACACCTCCACACTTTTGGTCATTTGCAATTAAGACAAGAGAGGAATACGAAAGTGTAAAAGTACCCATGCTACCCGTACTCATAGGTAACGAAAAGACAGCAGGATATATCTTTGCAAACACCGCAATTCTGTTACCATATTCATTATCACTATATTTTCTTGGTTTAGGTGCACTATATTTTATTACTGCGGCAATTTCAGGATCATTAATGCTGGTGTATCATTATAGATTAACAAAATTCCCAAACCCGAACTTTGCATGGAAAGCGTATAAAATTACAGCGCCATATCTTGTCATTATTTTTATTTCGCTTGCATTTGATTCATTATTTTATTATAGGTTTTAGATCAACATATCAAATAATAAGTTTAAAAATTAAAATTTCTACGCTAAAAAGGGCTACTTTGGTTATTTTATATTAACCGATTGTCTGCTGACATTAACCACTTCAATTTGACCAACGCCTTTTATTTTTTTTATTGATTCTTCTAACAATTCCATCTGGCCCTCTGAATCATTTAATGTAAAATCTGCTAAAATGGAGTACAGTCCAAAAGCAATTGGTTCTTTTGTATGGGCTATCATTTTTAATTCCTCTGGAAGTGATTCACCTAGAGATTTGGGAATTGACATTATATCTGTGTCGGATTCAGAAGGTAGAATGTTAATCCTGGCAACTAACTTAGTCATGATTATGGACCTTCAAACCCACAGCCGATACACTTGTACGTCCTGGCAAATTGTCTACAACTTTGACATCTCCAAATCAAAACGTAACCGCAATTAGGACAATAATATTTCACACATTCATCATTTGCTATAATTGGTCGATTGCAAGATGTACAAACTGGCAATTGTAATGATTTTGACATAAAAACCACATTCAATTAATCCGAATTTATATTTTGCTTGAATGTTCTCATAACTTTGATAAATCATCTTTGCATGTAAATAGCTCTATAGTAAATTCAAGCATTTTTTTACTACTCAAATTTGATCTTTAACTACTGAAAATCCTACGCAATTCGTTTCCAATCAGTATTTTTGTCAAATTCGTAGCTATTTTTGTTTTAAGAAAAAGATCCAGTGCACTTGAATGAAAGTCAAAATCAGAAAAATTAGATACATCTTTGATGGTCTTTCTTGATAACGAAGAGAAAATTTCATCAATAGATTTATTGTCCAATCTCTCTAATACTTTCCTTGCAAATAGCATAGAGTTGAATTCTTTTTGAAACATTGATTTCCAATTTTTTTCGTATTCGTGTAATAATTGGTCATCATTTTTTTCGATTGCCTTAGAAATTGCTTTACCCGCCAGAATGCCTGCCATTCCACAACTAAAAATACCTCCTGCAGTTGTTGGCTTTGTCTGCCCTGCAGCGTCACCTACCACCAATGTTCTGTCAGCTATGAAAGATGGCCTTGGTCCACCAATCCATATCGGAGCAAAAATTTTCCTTATTATTGAATATTTTTTGCCCCTAGATTTTATGAATTCATTTAATGCCAGTGATGTGTTTATACCCTTTCCTGCAACACCAATCTTGCCTTTTCCCTCCCCAGATGGGATTATCCAAACAAAAAAACCAGGATATTTTTCAGAGTCAAAAAATATCTCTACGGTTTGGCCTTCAATCCATGTTGCATATATTTCAAATTGAGCAGATGCCAATATCCCATCTTTGGTCGCATCTCTCAAAGAACTTAACCCTTTTGCGTCAACAAAGTATTTGCATTCAATTTCTCCTTCTGAGGTTTTTACGATATATCTATCTTGATTCTTAGAAAAGGATTTGAATGAACATTTTGCACGAATTTCGGCACCTGCTTTTTCTGCTTGATTGGCAATTTGTTTGTCCAGCCCTCTACGATCCACAACTATGACATTTTGTTTTTCTGCATTTAATTCAAAACTAGTAGATTTGGAAAAAATTCTTGCATAGGAAATCGCATTTTGAAAATTGTTTGAATCAGGCAAGACGCCTAGCTTTTGTAGTCCACCTAGACTAACCATCCCTCCACAATGTTCAGGAGTACCAATTTCATGATCTTCTTCTATTACAATTGTAGACGTTCCATTAGAGGAACATTCCCTAGCAGTTGCGAGTCCCGCGATGCTTCCTCCCGCTATCAAGACATCATAATATTCAGTAGGCAACAAGGAAACAGTTAATTCATCATTTTTATTAACTAAACTATAGTGGAATTTAAACAAGTCATTGTTGTAAGAAAAGATCTACGTATGGGAGTAGGCAAAATAGCAGCTCAGGTTGGTCACGCCGCAGTACTTGGAGTTGAGCAGTCTAGAAAATCAAATAAATTCTGGTTAAATAATTGGTTCAATGAAGGGCAACCCAAGATAGTTGTAAAAGTAAACAGTTTAGAAGAACTGCTTAAACTACAATTTGACGCCGAAAAACTCTTGATTCCTCTTGTTATAGTGCAGGATAGGGGGCTAACACAGATTCCAACAGGGACTGTAACATGTATTGGGATTGGTCCTGCCCCATCAGTAATAATAGATAAGATAACTTCAGAACTTAAATTGCTATAGTATTCTGTACGAGGGATTCACAATTCATTGGACTCTCCTTGTTATCAAATTATGGCAATAAAACAGCAATTTGTGATGGTTCCAAACATGTATATATACTGCCATTTATAAAGCCAAGCTAGTATGCCTGAGACCAAGCCCATTGTTAGCATTGAGAATGTTGTTGCTTCTGCGACTGTCAATCAAACTGTAAATCTTAATCTAATAACTCAAATATTTCCAGATGTGGAATACCACCCAGATCAATTTCCAGGACTTGTGTTTAGACTAAAATCACCAAAAACTGCAACTTTGATTTTCAGTTCTGGAAAAATGGTATGTACTGGAGCAAAATCTGAAGAACAGGCAATTAAGGCAGTAAAAAATGTAGTCCAAAAACTAAGGAAGGGCAGTATCCCTATCGAAAATGAACCACAAATAGAAATTCAAAATATCGTAGCTTCAGCAAGTTTGGGTGGCAAAATTCATTTAGAATTGGCTGCAAGAGTCTTACCTCGCAGTATGTATGAACCAGAACAATTTCCAGGTTTAATTCACAGAATGCTCGATCCAAAGACCGTTATTCTCCTTTTTGCGAGTGGAAAATTGGTTTGTACAGGTGCCAAGAAAGAATCAGAAGTATACAGAGCAGTGCACAATCTGCATGATTTGCTTGAAGAAAAGAATTTAATGATTTATGAAGGCTAGTTTGTTTTTCTGTATTTTTATGTCTCGATAATCTGATTCGAACATGCCAGAACTGTGGCTAAATTATGGGAGTACCGATGTTATATTAGATCTCAAAGTAGAGAATCTTTCACTTATTGAAAATTCACAATTTGACATACTTAGCAATGAAATTTTAGATCAACAGATTGAATCTATCCCCATCGCTGAAAACACAACTCTCGTTCCTCTAGACACTTCCAATTCTACAGTTCAAATTATCTCTAAATTGGTTTCTTCAGCAGCAGGAAGTAAAGATGTTAAATTATCGATTGAATCTAGTGCAAGATCACGGAAAATATTATCAAACAAAATACAAAGTCAAAATATTGGTTTATTTGAAAAAAATAATGGTAATTCCCTTAATCACACAAAAGAGAAAAATACTATCTTTATTTCAAAAGCAAACGTGGATCCTTTTTTTGGATATGGTGGCACACCCACAAATCTCTTGCGTGAATTTGAGCAAGAAAAAATGAATGAAGCTTTCCATTCAAGACAAGACGACCTGCCTCATCCTGGGGAAAAGGGACCCCCATATGAAATTGCTGAGAAGTTTTCTAAAAATATGGAAGCAAAAGCTATTGAAATTATTTCAAATAATTACGGTATAAACAACCTTTTTTATGGAGACATAATTCAATCACACCAGAGTGCCATTGAAAATCTAAATCAACTCTCTATAAGAAATCCTCAGGAATTAAAATCTCTAATAATAGGCACAAATATCGACACGCATTCAAGTTTAACTTTATCAACTACACTGGATCAATTATGGAATTCAATTCATGTTCTCAAGAAAAATGGGATAGTTGTACTCATTTCTGAAAATGCTAAGGGTTTTGGAAGTAGAGGCATAGAAAAATTTGCATATGGCGAACTAAAATTGGAAGATTACAAGGAATCTATCTATATTGATGGAATGGAGCATAATATGTTTATTCATGAATTGAAAGAAAAGTATAACATGGCAATTCTTTCTTCATTACCGAAGTATTACTTGAAGGATATATTTGGATTTAAGATATTTTCAAATATTCAAGAAGCAGTTGAAAATATTCTTGATATCAATGGCAAAAGTCATAGGATATCCATCATTCAAGATCCAAACGTGGCAATATTCAAGAATGATGATTAGGTTGACTGGTAATAATAAATGATGAACCACGTAAACCTAAAGTTAAAATAATTAAATATCATCTATTTGATAATTTGCAAAGCTGCTTACGAAAAAATGGAGATTATTTTTTCTATAGGTGTGGCCAAGAACACCTAAATTCAGTTATACAAATAAACTTGAATTCACTTCCTGAACATTACACCGAGTATTTTTTTGAGTCAATTCTCAAGGAATTACCTGAAGCATTTATTGTTGCAGAATGTGAGGGGAAAATAATTGGATATGTTATGTGCAAGATTGAATTCGGATTTTCAAATTTTAGAAAGTTGGGATTTGTTAAGAAAGGACATGTTGTATCTATTGCCATATTGGAAGAGCACAGGAGTAAGAAAGTAGGGACTATCCTAATGGAAGAAGCAATAAATGGGCTTGTATCAAGAAGGAACGAAGAGATCTACTTGGAGGTAAGGGTAAGCAATTCTCCAGCAATAAAGATGTACGAAAAATTGAATTTTAAAGTAAGGTCAAGATTGAAATCATATTATAGAGATGGTGAAGATGCTTACCTCATGGCATTAGAATTATAATGAGCAGAGTTAATAATAGTGCGACAAATGGTATGAGACAAAATAAACTAATTGGATTAATTTTACTTGTAGTTCCATCAGTTTTTTTCATACTCTTTTCATATTTGTTATTATTTACCGGATGGGATATTCTTGTGATAAAAATAACTTTAATAGTTATTGTAGGAATTCTGATGACAGTACTCGTATGGATGGGTTACACAATAGCTACTGCACCTCGCGATAAATGAACAAATACTAAATTATTTCAACGTCAGATACTATTTGATAAAATCGAGGACCTACCTCTCTTACTACCGTGATATTGTTAATTATGTGATTGAATTTACTGAACGCCTCAGATGTGTCCTTAATTCCATTCTGTTTTGCTGTTTTCTTATTGTCTGCTCTCACATGCGCAAAATAATGTACATCTCCTTTATTATTTGCAAGTGAACTTACAGCCGTATCTACAAATTCTCTTGCTATTTCTGGTAACGGCATTAGGACCCTTGTGGCTATTCCTTTAAGTTTGTTAGTTATTTCCAATTTTGCATCACCTAAAATCGGTATAACGTTTCTGTTTAATTTGTTGATCTCGATGTTTTCTTTACATAACTCATAAGCAACCGGATTGGAATCAATTGAATAAATTTTAGAGGTTTTGTTATAATGCGATATTATAATTGAAAATGTTCCTACTCCTGCGAACATATTTATGATTACTTCATTTGGTTTAATCAATTTCGAAATCCTCAGTCTTTCAGTAGATAATCTGGGTGAAAAATATGTATTTATTACATCTACCTTAAAAGTACAAGCATGTTCCTTATATACAGTAATCGCAGTATTTTCTCCAGATAACCATTCCAATTTGCGCAATCTATAATCACCTTCTATTCCTGATACTTGGCCGTATACTGTTTTTATTACTTTAACTTCTTCAATTAATGTATCGGCAATTAGTTTCTTTTTTGAAGATAATGTTTCTGGTATTTTGATAATAGCAATGTTACCTATGATATCAAAAGAGGAACATAGCTTATCATGCTCCGAAACCTCGAGTTTTTTTTCCAATACAGTTTTTAACATTTTTGTCATATTTTTGATTAATCATTCAAGCTCTCTTATAATAATCTCCAGAATCTTTTTGAGCTCTGTCCAACCTTCCCCCAACTTTATTTATTCTAGGACGCCCTGTATTTTCATCGCGTCTGTATGTTATTGATAGAGTCTCAAGAAACTGATTCATTCCAATATCTTTCTTTACCGGGGAGCCAACAAATCCTTCTTCCCCTGGACTTCCTGAAAAGATCATTAATGAATCCGCAACCAAATCTATTAGTTGCATATCATGATCCACTATTATTGCAGATTTGCCTTGTGATTTAACAAATCTGTGAAGAAATTTTGCAATATTGATCCTGTCTTCCACATCTAAGAAAGCAGAAGGTTCATCCAGAGCATAAATGTCTGCAGGTCTTATGAGTGCGCAACAAACGGCTACTTTTTGTAACTCTCCGCCACTCAATGTACCGACCTTCTTGTCATAAAGTTTTTTGATGCCCATAGGGACAATAATTTGTTGTTCTATTGTAGAATCTTCAACTGGTCCGTGATATGCCGTACTTAAAAGGGATCCAATGCTACCATCATACTCATTTTGCAGATATTGTGGTTTATACGATAGGGTAGTTTGAATATCTATTTGTCCACTGTCCGGCTTTTCTATACCCGCAATCATTTTCATAAGCGTTGTCTTTCCTAATGCATTAGCTCCCACCAATCCGACTATTTCTCCTTCTCTGATCTGTCCAGAAGAAACATTTAATTTAAAAGAAGGAAATGACTTTGTTAAATTAGAAAACTTAGTCAGGGGTCTATCTAATATTAGCTCTTCATTTACATTCGAGCCATCAAATTTAAATGATTTTTCTCTGAACCTTAGATTTTCTGCCGGAATAAAGCCATCCAAGAAGGCATTTATTCCCACCCTCGTTCCTTGTATTGGAGCAACAATTCCATATGCACTTGGCTCACCATATAATATATGGATATAATCCGAAAGATAATCAAGAAGTGTCAAATCATGTTCAACAACCATCACACTTTTGCCATCACTTGCGAGTTGATTTATAGTTCTTGCAACAGCCAGACGCTGATAAATATCATTATAAGACGATGGTTCATCAAAGAAATAATAATCTGCGTCTTTATTGACTGCAACAGCTACTGCCAATCTTTGTAATTCTCCACCACTCAGTTCTGATAGAGAGTGGTCTAATGAATTGCCTAGAGATAATTGGTCGACAACTGAATCAAGTAATCCTCTTTCGTCATACTTTTTCAACAGCTCTCGTGCGGTACCTTTAAACGCCTTAGGAATCATTTGAACCATTTGAGGTTTGATTGATGTTCTTAAAGTACCCGAAGAAATTTTATCAAAATGGGGCTTTAATTCTGTTCCCTGAAAATTTTTTATAATTTCATCCCATTCTACTTCAGAGTCATAATTTCCAAGATTTGGTTTGATATTTCCAGATAATATGTTTAAAAGTGTGGATTTTCCGATTCCATTTCTTCCCAAAAGTCCTACTACTGCACCTTTCTTAAGTAATGGAATGTGATAAAGTCTGAATGAATTAATACCATATTGGTGTATTTTATGCTCTCCAATTTCTTTGGCCAGGTTAACTATTACTATCGCATCAAATGGACACTTTTTGATACAAATTCCACAACCTGTGCATAGTTCTTCGGAAATAACCGCCTTTCCATCTTCCGGTCTTTGAACTATACACTCCCCATCAGTCTTGTTAACGGGGCAATATACTATACATTCCAAGCCACATTTCTTTGGTTGACATAATTCTTCGTCCAATACTGCCACTCTGTGAGTCGAATTAGAGCTCATACGTAATTTCATTAATAAATATAAAAGAATCTATTATAATTGTTAAGGAGCAAAATTTACAGCACTGACCTCTTTTTAATCAATTTTTCGTAAAGTTAAATTATCCCTTAGTGTTTAGTATTCCTAAGCCGGCCATAGTAACAGGGTGCGACCCGGTCCCATTCCGAACCCGGAAGTCAAACCTGTTATCGCTGTTGTGTTACTGATCTACGTGAGTGGTTGGGAAGCAGCAGTGCTGGCATTTTTATACTTTACAATTTTTAAGAGTAGGTATGTCATTAGTCCAGTATATCAGCGATTGATGTTTTCTCCGACATGTATGTCTTTGAGTAGATCTCTAATGTCCATCGCTATATTGTCCAAAATTCCATAGAGAAACGCAAATTCTTTAGGGTGCCATATTCTACATTCTATAAGGCATGCAAAATCAACTACTCGAACAGATATTGATCGTGACACTTCGGACAATAAATTCCGAATTAAGAAATTATTAATTTGCTGGTCTCTCGTTAATCTAGCAGCCAAAATGCTACCACTCCAACCTACTTCATTGACGACTCCATTTGTTAATGTATAGTATAACCTGGAATTCAGAAGATTTTGATGATTTATATCATTTTCAATCAAATGCTGATTTTGGACAAGACAATAAACATTATGGAACGGTCCCATTCTTACAATATCTTCAGAGCCAACAAAGTCAATGTTTCCAGATAACATACAAATAAATCCATCTCTATTCGCCAACCATTTCTCATAGTAAGGCTTGTATCGAGGAGGTACATCAAACTCAAAGCGTCCAATTCTACATTTGATATCCTCTGAATTAAGTAGATCAATTATTTCTTTGGTTCGAAGAACAGGCAATGATATCACCAATATTGGCTACATGAAAATGTCCTATCTTACTTTTTCAAATTATTATTCCTAATGTATTTTACAATTGTTCTAATGCCAAAACCTGTAGCCCCTTTAGGGTTGTATGTTTTTTCCTGAGTCCCTTCTTGATTCCATGCTGTACCTGCAATGTCCAAGTGTACCCAAGGAGTTTCATCGACAAAGTTAGATAAGAATGCTCCAGCAGTAATAGCTCCTGCCGATCTACCTCCAATGTTTTTCATATCTGCATTTGAACTTTTCAATTGTTCCTTGTATTCGTCATATAGCGGAAGTTCCCATATTTTTTCCCCAGTTTGATTTGAATATTCAATAATTTTCGTTACCAGTTCTTTATCATTCCCCATCATGGCCGCTACATTTGTACCCAGCGCAATTATTGCAGCCCCTGTTAAAGTTGCCATATCAATGATAGCTTTGGGCTGAAAAGTTTTTACGGCAAAGGCAAGTGCATCTGCAAGGATAATTCTACCCTCTGCATCAGTGTTTAACACCTCTACAGTTTTTCTGTTATACATCTTAATTATGTCACCAGGTCTGTATGAACTTCCAGAAGGCATGTTCTCTACCGAAGGGATAATCCCAATTACGTTATTATCCAAATTTAGACCTGATACGGCTTTCATGATTCCCAATACATTACATCCTCCACATTTGTCAAATTTCATTTCATCCATTTTTTCAGAAGGTTTGATTGAAATTCCTCCTGTATCAAAAGTAACTGCCTTTCCAACAATTACTATTGGTTTTTCGTTTTTTGTTGAGCCTGAATATTCTATTATTATTAATTTTGGTGAGCTCGAACTTCCTTTCCCCACTGCCAAAATACCTCCTAATCCATATGATTCCATCTCTCCATTCTCAATGATTCTCACCTTCACCTTTTGATTGTTTGATAGCTTCACTGAAAAATTTGCAAGATCTTTAGGCGAACAATCATTTGGTGGCAAATTGCTTAAATTGCGACAAAATATTACTGCATCAGATACTATTGTAGAATCATGGATTATATTCTGATTTTTTTCTAAATCATTTTTTATTAATATTCTAACCTGATTTAAATCCGTTTTATCTTCATCAGTTTTATAATTATTAAACGAATAGTCTGACAACTTGATTCCCTCTACCGTAGCTGAAAGATGATCTTGATCCATATTTTTAAATGGGATTAATGCGAATTCGTTTATTCCTAATTCTTTTGATTTATTGACAACTTTGCCAATCAAATTCCTCATTTTTTCTGGATTAAAATTCTTCTTATCACCAAGTCCTAATAGTAAAGCCCTTTTTATATTGGAGCCAGCATTATTATGAATGAGGCATATTGAACCACTTTTAGCGTTAAATTCTTTTGAGGCGATAATCTCTCGAATTAATGGATCAAAGTCAAGCGTAATTCCTGACAGCGATAAGGATGAAACTTCATCTGTAAAGACACAATCTACCAATAACTGAGTTTTCAAGGAAGAAACATTATTCTCAACTTCAATAACTACCATGTCCAATTTCACCAGTATACTTTATTTTAAAGTATTGAAGAATTTGAAAAATTCTTTGTAGTTCACATTTAAAAATTATATGAAATTGCAAAAAAAAATTATAGTTGCAAGGGTTCCAAAAATCTATCAGAAAATTTGAATCAAATACTGCCGTGATTAATAATTTATAATCATCATTGAAATAATTTGACTTAGATATCACTTCGATAAATGTGTAAACTAAATCAAGAATAACATTCTAGGAAATTTATTAAATATCTGTAAGTGTGAATAATGTCAAATCAATGAAAAACAAAATGGAGAATATAGTTAATTATAAATCAAATCATAAATTTCTTGATATTCCCTATGAACTTCGAGAATTTATGAAAAATGACACTTATTCATTACTTATCAAGGGCAAGCCGGGAAGTGGAAAGACTACACTTTCGCTTAGTATATTACGTTCCTTGAAAGTAAAGAATAATTTTTTCTATATTTCTACCAGGTCATCCCCGAAACAATTAGTTGAACACTATCCATGGCTTCAAAAATTCACTAAAGATACGAAAGATATTGATAACGAGGAGGTTAGTCCAAATCTTTCCTCTTTTGAAGATGCGCGCCTCGACGAACCTGAATCGCTTTTTGAGAGGGTAACAAATCAATTGATGGATGTTAAGAACCCTATGATAATAATCGATAGTTGGGATTCGGTCGCTTCTTTGATGGATAGAGAAGCACGACTAAACAATGAAAGAGTACTCCAGACTTGGAGGGAAAGAGCCCAGGCAAAATTGATATTTACTAGTGAAGAATCAGTAGAATCAAGTCTAGAATCTATAGTAGACGGAGTTCTGGAGCTGAATTACCAATATATGGACGAAATCCGACTTAGAAGCCTATTTCTTAGAAAATTGAGAGGAATTCCAATTAAGAGGTCCCTCTATTTCTTTTCCCTGAAAAATAGAATATTGAGATGCTTTGACAGCTATGATCCAAGAGAATTTAAGATAAATAAACTTGAAAAAATCCCAAAGGAAAAAAATTATTCAAAACAAATATTGCAAACAGGATATGATGATCTTGATAAATACTTGGGGAGTGCCTTACCACATAATGGATTAGTAACAGTTGAAAAGGATAATGTTTTGTCTAATGATATAGTACTCTTATTTCTAAACGATCTGTTATATAATTTTGCAAGAAAACATTACAATTTACTTTTAGACTCAACAATCAGAGATAAATTAATACTTGAATACAAATCTAATATTCACAATTATTCAAAGTTATTTGCCTCAGTTCAACTTTACGGATCACACGAAATTCGAATGCAAGGTCAATTAAAACAAAAAGACGGTTTTTACAAGCATATAAGTAAAACAGTTGCAAAACTTGAAGGAAAAGGAAAAACAGTTTGTATGGTGGAATCAAATTCTTTGGATAGTTTCATCTCAACTTATTCTGATCTTGAAGATTATTGTAAATTCATTAAGAAAAAATTTGAGCTTTCGTTTTTGATTCTAAATTCAAATGACAATGTAGAAAAATATTATTCAGCAGCAGATATTCAATTAAAATTTATCCTAAATTGTGGAACTCTTTTTTTCAAATGCTCAATTCCTGCTTCAGCATTATTTGGAGTACATGTTGTGAATTCAATGCCCCAGATCCAGTTGTATCATGTTTTATAGCTTACTATCTTGTAGTATCCTTCTTCAGAATTCTCGTCCAAAGACATTGGCAAGAGATGCATCATTTGATCATAATAATCTAAAAATGCAGTTCCTTTATTTGTAACTTTATAAACCATCTTTGTTCCATTATTTTGTTCCATGATTAGACCAAAATTCAACAGGGAATCTATATAGTTTCTACATTGGTCGTTACTTAGCATTGCTTTATACATGATTTTAGTCTTCGTCTCCTCTCTTATCGCAGATTTCAATATAGCGGCTATGACTCCGTATTTACTCCTATTTTTCATTGCCAATTAGATGAAACTATGCAATATAACTGGAATGAAAGTATTAAATAGAAACTTAAATGACAACATTCAACTACAAAAATTAGAAAAACTTTTTATATTATTTTTCTAGTTGAATTTTTGTTTTATAAAAAAAGATTAACTAATGTTTGATTAAATTTTACTTTAAAAAAATATATGATTCTTATACTTGTAAACACGATTGTTAATTCCTATTTTTTTAGATTAAGAACACAATCCGTCATTACCGGTTTTATTTTTTGGAAATTTATTTTTCCGTTGGTTATTTTTCCCAATTTCTGCAATGAAATTGCCTTCTGTTTCATCAATAAAATGTGTTTGCTGCAAACCAGACCTATCATATACTCTTCCTTTTCTAATTGTACGGAAACAATGTGTGAAGGAGGATAGGGACAAACTTTTCCATTTACCATTATCGAACATCTTTCGAGAACCATTTTATTTATAATTTCTATCAGACAAAGGCATTATAACATTTTTGTTTGTTGGCTGAGGAGCCTTACATTGAAGGATTTTATTTTAAAAAATAATAAAAATCATAAATATGCAAAAATAATTAATAATTTTTCAGAATATCTCATTGTTGACCATCTAAAATTGTTTTTATTTCTTTACATCTTTTCCTTAAAGAAACTGTAGAAATATCCGCTACCTGACAGACTTCAACCTGTCGCAAAAATTCATTGCAATCCTGTGACGCAATGTATATGATTGCTCCTGCAAAAGCGCGTGGATTTTTTCCGATTGAAATCCTGCTATGTTGTACTAGTGAAAAGATTCTTAGCGCTTCTCTTTTTGTTTTTTCAGTAAGTCTCAACCTATTTGAAATAAGTGTTACATAATCAATTCCTTGAATAACAGGAATCTTTAAGGAAAGTTCTTTCAAGATCAATTTGTAATGTGACATAATTTCCTTACTTGGGATATTGCATACATACGAAATGTCTGATATTGTTTTTGGTATTGCAATCTCTCTACATGCTGCATATATCGCTGCCGCAACGAGCGCTACTGTAGATCTGCCTTTCGCTAACTTTCGTATTGCAGCTTTACGATAAATATATGCTGCATTTTCCATAACTGCCTGACTTAGATAGAGCTTGTCACCAAAATTATTCAAATATTTCAGGGCTTTATCAAGATTCCTTGAAATCGAATCATTAAGTTGAGATCTATTATTCCATGTTCTTAATCTCTGAATCGTTTCCTTTTGTGCTGGATCTAACATTTTGCCTCTTCCATCGGTGTCGTTTAATCCAATTAATGTGGACAAACCCTTATGACTAACTGTTAAAGATTCTGGCATACCGATACGAGATTTATCCTTATATTCACCTTTTTCAGAATATGCTAAATCATTGTTGTAGATTTTTTCGTTAGAAACACATCCACAGGAACTACACACATATTCGAAAGTACGTCTAAAACCAACGTATAATTTTCACATTGATTGCATTGAATTCTATCAGTCACTTGTGATTTTCCGGATTCATCATTTTGAATCTGTTTTCCATTTTCTAAAGCCATTGTTAGTTCCTAGTTAGCAGAATCTTTTATTATCAATAGTTTTTCTAGAATTCAGAGAATCGTTATAAAATAAGGATTTAATTAGAAAATAAAATAAAATATAAGATATAAGTATATTTCCTAGGAAAAATCGTATTTTTATTTTTTAAATAAGAATCTTTAAATGTTTTGTTTTATAACATGACTAAATTTTGGAACTACTAAATCGAACAGTTAATCACCAATGGAAACAGGGAAATAACTTTACCGATTTTTTAGTAAAATCCAATTTGATTATTTTTTCAATGCCTGGATTCAAAATTTGAAGCAAAAAAATTTAGTCAGAATAACATTTCCCTACTACTATCTTTGCAGATAGTTTCTATCATTTAATTTTTTTTAATACTAAACAATTCAACAAATTAATTGCATCGATTTATCGAAAACTGCAAGATTCCTATTGTTTGTTTTAAGTTACCTATTTTGCTCATTAACTGACTTTACCTACAATATAAACGTATGATAAAATAGAACGTTATGGACTTTAAAAGAGGGAATTTCTCTATATATCCTTAACTAGATACTATATGACCTATTTTGATGTCAAAATTATTAAAATTTGTATCTACTAATGTATAACGATTATATAATTAGGGATATTTACTAATATGCGATGAAAGACACAAGACTTTTAAAAATCCTTGTTGAGGAAAAGGCACTAGTAAAGTTACTGAAGACAATCGGTTCCGGAAAGGAATATCCAACTAGAGAACTATTAACAAAGTTGGGCGCCTATGGATATGGACACAAGTTGCTCCTTAAGGCAGAAAAGCGTGGATTAGTAGATAGAAAGACCGTCAAGAACAAAGTGTTTAACAGACTAACTACCGACGGTAAAAAAATCGTAAAAATAGCCAAGGAAATTGGTGTTTAAAGCTCCAATTCTTCCAAAATTTATTTCCTAATTTATTTATTTTAACACTGAAGCTAACTCCAGTATTTTATCATACCATGATGAGGATTTCACGATTCCACTAGAAATTAAGATACCTTCTGCTCCAAGTTCAATCGCTTTTTCAACATCATATTTATCAACGATACCCGCCCCACAAATGACCTTAACTGCCGGGGAAACTCTCTTTACTACTTTTACTGAATTCCTAACTATTGAAGGATTTGCTTTAGAAACAGCGACACCTTTTCCGATAAGCTCAGGTGGTTCTATGGCCAAGAAATCCGGAGATAGTCGTGATGTTTTCTCTACTTCATCTAAATCAGCTGCACATACAATCGATACCATTTCCAAATCACGGAGGCGTTTGACTAGACTCTTGATCTGCAAATACTCTATCTTGTGCTCACTATGATTAATTATCGAACCTACTGCGCCATAGGATTTTACAATTTCGGGTACAATAAAGCCAGTTGTTGCACCAATAGCTGCGTCATCTACATGCTGACTTACAATTGGTATGGCAATTTTTGACAAGGCCAAGATGCTTGACGGTGGCGGTGCAACAACAATATCTGCATGATTCATCAGTCTTGCATTCTTTGCATCTTCTACAATTCTTATTGAATTATCTCCAGATATTTCAGAATAATTTTTGAGATTTATTATTAAGGGCTTATTGAAAGTAATCATAACAAAATTTTAGGTAAGATCTTGAAACTTACTGTTCAGTTTTTTTAGTCTAGCTTCATAACCTTTGTTGTACTCGAGCTCTTCTGGGACGAGAGTTGCGGGGTGTATAAATCCCTGATTGCGCATTATCATTGCTCTTTCCGATGCCCACATCCTTTGAAGGTCCCAATCTGCTGTTCCAAAACCATCATGGGGACCTGTAAGAAGACCATTGTGCATACTGAATACAAGGCATGACACTATTGGTATTGCATAATTCAAACTGGCTGCTGAATTGAGCTTAACTGGCATTAATGGCATATGGTGACTGCCCCTTGTATTGCCTGCAACATAATGAGGATCATTGAATGCACTTCCTGCTTCTTCGGTTGCGGGAAAATTTTTCTGGGTTCTTACGATAGTAATCGGATCATCTTTACCCACATACGTTCCTGCAATGTTATGTAGTCTGTCAGTAGATGCAGAAACGATCTGTTCCCCATCAGATGAAAGAATTGAATGTACTACGTATCGACCAGGATACATTAAAGCTGCTTCTAATTCTGGTTTATCTTCCCATAATTTTAGACCTGCAACTTTTCCTGTCATAACATCCATTATCCTAAATTTAACACCCTCAGCTAAACTTTCGTTTATCAAAAGGCCTGTGCTGCTCCTTGCGTCTACAAACATTCTCCAGAGAGGGAAATTAAAGGCACCTGGTTCTGTTTTGTCTGCGGCAAAAACACAAAATACCTCACTGGGTCTTTCTTCTATATCCAGCTCAGCTACTCCTGGACCCATCCCTCTTACATTCCCAGAAAAGGCATCTTTCAGCAAATCCTGTCCAGCGCCATACAAACCTTGTTCCTTTGCAATTTTGGTACCTTCTGTGAAAGCATCCCATGCCATTTTGTGAATTTCTTTACTATCTGTTCCTTTTGTATGAGTCATAATAATATGTATATCGTCACCAGTATATCCTATGTAATAGTCAAGTAATAATTTTGAGTTTTCCTTTACTACTTTGTTAACTGCTTCTATCAATTTATCACTAGGTCTAGTGTGGCCACCAATGGCACCAATATCCGCTTTTATTGCAGAAACTGTTATTTTCATAATCCGTAATCTATTAAATTAATGGAGTTTAAAATTCTTATGATTCGGGTTTTAGCAGGAGTCTTGAATAGCAAAAAGGCTTAGGTGGATAAAACAGGTATTAATTTATCTTAAAGATAAGTTAAATCCTATTCATATAACCAACAGCGAACAAAACCATCTCGATATTTTATTACCGGTGGATCATTAAGACATTTTTCTTTTGCATAAGGGCAACTGTCATAGAATTTGCATCCTGATTCTTTTCTTGTTGGATCTGTTGTTTTTTCGGTCAAAATTTCAAGTTTACTGTGCTTATTTTTCATACTGGGAATTGATGATACAAGTTTTTCAGTATACGGATGTTTTGGATTTTTATATATTTGATATGCTTTTCCCATTTCAACCACTTGCCCTCTATACATAACAGCTATAGTTTCTGATACTTCTGAGATAACTCCTAGATCATGGGAAATGAAAATTATTGACATATCACGATCTTTTTTTAGTTTTTTCAGAAGATTAATAATTTGAGACTGAACCATAACGTCCAAAGAAGTGGTGGGCTCATCTGCAACCAATATCTTGGGCTTCAATAACAATGACATTGCTATTGAAACTCTCTGTTTCATACCCCCACTCAATTCGTGTGGATATTTTTTTACGATACTAGGTTCCAATAGTACATTGCTCAAAGATTCTTCTATTATTTCAGAATAGTCATTCGAATACCCATGTTGTTGCAAAATTTCCTTCATTTGTGATCCAATAGTAAAGACTGGATCAAGACAATTGAGCGCTCCCTGAAAGATCATTGAAATTTTTTTCCATCTTACCTTCTTATCAAATTCATCATCTGACATTTTTGAAATGTTTTTACCATTCAGGATAATTTGGCCGCTAACTATTTTGCCAGGATATGGAACTGATCGTAGGAGAGCTGTTCCTAGCGTACTTTTTCCACAACCAGACTCACCGACAATTCCGACTGATTCATTTTTTCCAATTCCAAAACTAACATCATCTACTGCTCTTATTGTACCAAATTCTGAGAAATAGTAAACTTTCAAATTCTCTGCAGATAGAGTAAGATCCAAATACGTATTTATTGGTCATAACCGTATAAGTATCTATTTCATCTAAAGTTATTTTCTAATAATAATCAAGACCTCTTGGACATATATATGGTAGAAATGTTAGAAAATCTGATGATTAGTTGAAAGTACCCATTTGCATTTTTGACGCAAAGACCGGTGTTTTGTGCCCAAAATGTGAAAGCAGATTGAAAAATGGGGAGCTAACTAAGATTGACGTAGAATGTTCCATCAAACTTATCAAACTTTCCCATAAGAATCAAGATATAGATAAATTTACTTTAATTAGTTCACAAAAGATAGATGAGGATTATGTACTAATTTTAAAGGATTCAAATGTAAGTCACATAAACGCTAATGACAATTTAATCAACTCGTTTGAAAAAGAATTTAACGGAAAAGTATGGTTTGTGGAAGCAAACAGCTCGATAAGAAGATTCCTAGAAAATCTTTTCTTTCCTACAAGAATTTTAAAGACTAACATGATTTGGTTACCAGATGGCAACCCGGTAACACAGGTTACTATAGAAAGAAAAGATTATGAAAAATTCTTTAATACAATAGAAAAAATAAAGAAAATCGTTAATGTGGTAAGAAACATGGAACTTGTCGTTAAAATTTCTGGAAAGTGAAAATATGCAAAATGAAAATATCATGAACAGAACTTTTGCTTCATTTGTCAACAAAGAGAATATTGGCCAAAATTTAACACTAATTGGATGGCTTGAGGATTTTAGAGATATGGGAAAAATTGGTTTCATAACACTGAGGGATATGACAGGAAATTTTCAAGGTGTTCTTGCTGGAGAAATATTATCTAATTTTAGAGAAATACCAAGACAAAGTGTTATCATGGTCATAGGAAGTATTCAAGATACTAGAGCAGCAAGTTTTCAGACTGAAGTCAAAGTACAAAGTGTAAAACTTTTATCTAGAGCTGTAAATCCACTCCCGATTGATCCTACGGGAAGGGTCAAATCCTCAATGGACAAGAGACTAGATTCCAGAGCTCTCGATTTGAGGGATCATCATATTTCTAGTATTTTTAAAATTAGATCTCTTGTACTTAATTTGATTCGCAATTTCTTGTGCTCTAGAATGTTTGTTGAGGTCAATACCCCCAAGATAATAGGAAGTGCCACTGAAGGAGGTGCGGATCTTTTTGGTTTTGAATATTTTTCAAAGAAGGCATACCTTGCTCAGAGTCCACAGTTATACAAGGAACAACTTACATTAGCTCTTGAAAGAGTATTTGAAATTTCATCATATTTTAGAGCCGAACCATCCCACACGGTAAGACATCTCTCAGAATTTGTGAGTGTTGATTTAGAAGCTGCATTTCTTGATTATGGCGAAATTATGGATATTGTACAAGATTTAGTTATCTCTATCATAAACGATCTTTTTGCTCATCGTGAAAAAGATATGGCACTATTTTACAATAAACAAGAAATCAAGATTGATAGGATTCCAAGGATTAGCTATGAAAAATGTTTAGAGGATTTAAAAGGTTTAAGTGAAAAACTAGAATTTGGAGACGACCTTTCAGATCCCGCATTAAAAAAACTTGGCGAGATTTATCCAAGTTTTTATTTCATAGTTGATTGGCCGACTAAACTAAAACCATTCTACATACTTGAACATGAAAAAAAATCTGAACTTTCAAGGTCATTTGACTTACAGTATGGCAATTTAGAAATTGTTTCTGGTGGAACCAGAGAACACGATGTCCAAAGGCTACGAAATAAATTAGTTGAAAAAGGACTTGACCCAAAAAGTTTTTCCGATCATTTGCAGACATTTGAATGGGGAATGCCACCTCATTCTGGATTTGGTCTTGGCTTTGACAGATTTATGATGATAATTACTAATTCCACAAACATTCGGGAAGTTGTCCTCTATCCGCGGGATACTGACAGACTTACACCGTAGAAACCTTGATCTTTACCTCTTTCAGGTTATCATCTATTAACATGTACGCTTTGAATCTTGAATTGGATAATTCGTAAATTAGCCATATTACAGGATTAATTCGCATATAACTCAAGTCAGTCGATGAAGGCCTTGACCCTACTAAATGGGAATGGTATATCCCTATAATGTCCAGCCCTTCTTTAGATGCTGATTGATAGACTTTCATAAGTTCATCTGGATCTATATTAAACGAGTATTGCGAATTGGCGATATTGCTCATTTTTTTTAACACTTTTACATTATATTCATCACCAACCATCTTTCCTAAAAGAAGGGAACAAGACTCATTGGGAAGGTCTTCTCTAGTGGAACAGACTATAGAATTAATTTGGGTCTCAGTCATTAGTAATGTTATTTCAGTCATTTATTGATCAATTTTCCCACGCAATCATTGACATTACTGTACCTATGTATAACTTAATATTATATTTTTTTGGGAATGAATTTGGTAAGTTAGATCTGGGTGTGGTTTAGCCTACTGTTATCTTTCCTTTCATGTATGGATGTATAGTACAGAAATAGTCATAATTGGGTTCCTTAAGTTTCGAGGCATCGAGAATGAAAGTACCTTTCGGCTTTATGATCTTTGAATCAAAAGTTTTACCATCATCTATTGAACTCGTTATCGTATGAGGAACATTGTCATTATTACTCCATATAATTCCTCCATCCTTTGGAACTTTTATATCGTTTGGTTCAAAACTCGGATTACCTTGGGCAGAGGCACCAGGAAGAATACTAGCTTTCACCGGATTTGTAATATTTCTAACAGAAGTGGTTTCATTCCTTTTTGTTGCTGTATTTTCTATATTTTCTTCTTGTTGGGCTTTTGGGGCAACTAGCCCAAATACATAAAAAGTAGACCCTCCAACAACTGCTGCAATTACAAATATTACTGCTATTGCTTTGAAGTAAGGCGTCCTCTTGTATGAGGCAACAGTAAGTATTGTAGCAGGTATTGAAATTATTAACATAAGTCCAATATAAGCAAAGATACTTGGTATTCTGGTGCTAATAGTAATTGCAGCCGCAAAACCAAATGTGACAAGGAAACCTAATGTAATAAAAGTTGCAGATTTTGCCCTCCCTGATGTCGGGAATCCGTCTTTGAAGATTCCAGAAGCCAGAAATATCAACCCTATAAACATAGTAAGAAGGCTAACAGCATGCATTCCTTCTGTAAATGTATGCGCAATGCCAGAAAGTGATATACCAACCCCAACGATACCAATGGATGTAAGTCCTATTCCTGGAGTAATAAGATCCCAATCAGTCATACTTTAGTACGTGAACTCTAGTTCACATAATTAATCTTTTCTTGGAATGTAGGTTTATTATTTCATAATTTTTGAGACAGATTATCCAACAGGCAAAGTTTTCGTCTAGTATGACTGAATTGACTAATAATAATTATTAAAGAACTGGTCAAATATTTTTCTCAGTTGTAAGGAGAATGGCATATTTTTAGACATAAACCAATTTGGGTTAACACCATAAAACACACCAAAATTTATTTCCTGACATGTCAAAGCACTTATATTCAAGCTAGATAAGCTTACCATCGTATTTACAAATATGAGGGTTTGAAATTGCCTAATACTGGTATAGTAAAATATCATGTTAAACTTAAATTTGAAGTTGATGGGATCGTAGAAAAGGCCGATATAATTGGCGCAATATTTGGCCAGACTGAGGGATTACTAGGTCCTGAGATGAATCTGAACGAGTTGCAGAAAGTGTCAAAGGTTGGTAGAATTGAGGTAAATGTTGATACCAAATCGAATACAACCAAAGGTGACGCCTTGCTTCCTATGAGTACTGACATTTCTACTGCTGCGCTTATATCCGCCGCTATCGAAAGCATAGATAAAGTTGGACCATTTCAGGGTAAGTTCCTGTTGGTCGGAATAGATGATATAAGAGCTATTAAGAAAAAAATTATTGTAGACAGAGCTAAGAAAATAATTCAAGAATGGGCAACAAAGACAATTAGTGAAGGAGAAGAAATGTTGCGCGATGTATATGATGCGAGCAAACCTGGAAAACTAACCACGTTTGGAAAAGCTCAACTAGCATGTGGTACTGGCGTGTTCGATTCACCATACATTATACTTGTTGAAGGAAGGGCTGATGTGATTAACCTTTTACGCGCAGGTTTTGATAATTCTATTGCTATCGAAGGAGCTAAAATTGATGAAACTATTACGAACTTAACATCGGGAAAGAAAGTTATCGCATTTCTAGATGGAGATAGGGCGGCTGACTTGATTTTAAAAGAATTGCAAGGACTGGTTAAGATTGATAAAGTCTTGAGAGCTCCGACTGGAAAAGAAGTTGAAGAATGTACTCCATTGGAGATTTCTGATATCCTTAAGGATGTAGTTGAACCTACGAGCGAGCAGTATGAGGCACCTGTTCAGCATCAAAAGAGCATTAAAAAATCAAAAATCTATGAGAACAATAATTCATCATATCAAGATAATTCTAATTTTAATAATGGTGAGAAAGTAAAAGATGATCCACAAATAACTACAGCTGTTAAAGAAGTGTATCCACAAATCAACGAAACACTGGAGGCTATGATATTAGATAACTCTATGCAAGTGTTGTTAAAGATTCCAGTCTCAGAAATAATCAAAAGATTAGATTCTTTAGAAGGTGCTAGATTTCTGGTTATGGATGGCATAATTACGCAACGACTAATTGATGCCGCATACCGGGCAGGTATCGAGTACGTAGTTGGACATAGGATGGCCGAGTTAAAAAAATCACCAGAAATCACAGTAAGAACTTTTGATGAGATAGGTATTGGCAACTAAGGAATAAGATGCAAGAAATAAAGTCTGAATACATAATAATATTAGCTAAACTATTGGTCAAGGGTGCGAAGGATAATTTTATTGAGTTTACTAGTACCGATATTGGAATAGAGATAAACAAGTCCCAACAAGCAGCTTCAAAAGTGATTTTGGAGTTGGAAGAGCTGAAATATGTAGAACGTATCAAAAAAGGACACGGTTATATGATCAGAGTAACAAACGAAGGTCTTTCGTCTGTTAAAAAAATGTCAGATTTTCTCGATATGGCAATAAATTTATCGCCGGGAAATGTTCATTTTAATGGTATTTTGGTATCTGGAATGGGAGAAGGCAAGTACTATATGAGTCTAGAAGGATATCGCAAGCAATTTGAAAAAAAAATTGGCTATATCCCTTATCCTGGTACACTTAACATTAGAATAGTTGATCCACTGTCGTTAGAAAATAGAGAAAAAATTGAAGGATTTGGTTATCAATTTATTGATGGCTTTAGCGATTCTAAAAGAACTTACGGCTGGGTCAAGTGTTACCCTGTAGCTGTCAATGGCAGAGTAGATATTCAATCCGACTTGCTGATTCTTGAACGAACTCATCATGATAAGGACATGTTAGAAATCATAGCCCCAATCAATGTCAAAGAAGTTATGAATTTGAAAAATGGTGACAATGTTAAGGTAACATTACAGACGTCCAAGAATAGAACTGAATCATATATCATAAATTGAATGGCCTAACTCTTCTTTAATTTGGGCACTTTTAGATCCTGGAAATGGAGTGTTCAGCCGAATTATCCTTGTACTTATGCCTCTCTTTGAGCAATTTACAGCAATTTCTTTTTCAGTATGTATCTGATCATATCCTAATGCGATAATATCAGGCTTTACAAATTCTACAGTATCATACAATGTTCCCTCCCTCCCAATGATTGCATAATCTACATATCTAATTGATGAAACTAATTCTCTTCTAAGATATTCATCATGGTATATTTTTCTATTTTTGTTTATTTTAAGTGCCGTTGAACTCCTTGCAACTACTACGATCAATATATCACCTTGATTTTTTGCATCTTTTAATGTATGAATGTGGCCGGGATGCACTATATCAAACACCCCGCCAATCAATACAATTTTTAGTAAACCTCTTCCAAGGAAAGTTAACTTAAGTGAATCAGATTTTTCTACAAAACCATTTTCTATCAATTCGTCAATTTTTAACTTAAAAGAATCTTCTGAAATTGTAATTCTATCCTTTAGATACTCAAATGGCAAAATTTCTGAATCAAGTGATGAAACATAAACTGCTGTTAGAATAGCTTTGTCGAGAGGTTCTATCATAAATTCGACACTAATTAAGAATCAGTGTCTATTTAGTTCTATTCTCTATTTATACTGTATATGTTCTTTAAACAAGATACTCGTTGTCTCACTCAACCCAATTTTTAACTTAATCATTTAGAGTAATTACGCTTGGCCAAATTCAGGAGTATTGGTCGTTTCAGAGCTTTTTAGACAAAGTCAAAATGGAGTAAATCCGACACGTCTTGATTTTACAGCAAAACTAATACCTAAATAATGCAGATTTGAAAAAATAGTAGATGACAATATCGCAAGTGGGTTCATATTCAGCATCAAAGGGAATCAAGGTTTCAACAGTTAACAGCAAAGAAATTTTGTCTGGTACAACATTAATAAAACGTGGCTTTGCTCACATGCAGAAACATGGCGTAATTATGGATGTAACTAATGTAGAGCAGGCCCAGATAGCCGAAGACGCTGGAGCAGTAGCAGTCATGGTCTTGGATAAGCTTCCTTATGACGTAAGACATGCTGGTGGAGTTGCTAGAACTGCTAGCGTAAAGGTGATTGAAGCAGTATTGGATTCTGTGAGTATACCAATTATGGCAAAGTGCCGAATTGGACATTCGTCTGAAGCCAGTATACTAGTTGAGATAGGGGTCGATATGGTGGATGAAAGCGAAGTACTTAGCCCTGCTGATGAAAGTAGACACATATGGAAGTGGAATTACACTACACCATTTGTTAATGGTGCCAAGAATTTAGGAGACGCACTAAGAAGAATAGAAGAGGGTGCTGCAATGATTAGAACAAAAGGTGAACCCGGAACAGGAGATGTTTCAGAGGCCGTGACTCATATAAGAATGATAAATAATGAAATGAAAAAATTAAAAGGAATTCATGACAATGGCGATAATCAAGAATTAATTAAAATTGCAAGGGAGATAAGATCTTCTTTTGAGATAGTTAAAGAAACAGCTAGGCTTGGAAGATTGCCGGTCGTAAATTTTGCTGCTGGCGGAATATCTACTCCCGCAGATGCTGCATTACTAATGAGCTTAGGATGTGATGGAATTTTCGTAGGTTCAGGCATATTCAAAGCTGAAGATCCCCTGGAAAGAGCAAAAGCTGTTGTTATAGCAACCACTTATTTCGATGATCCTAAAACAGTTTTAGAGGCACAAAAAATGATTGATGAAAGAAAATCTATGCTTGGTCTTGATATTAAGAATTTAGATTTAAAGATGCAAGAAAGAGGTCCCACGATATGAATGATGAATTACTAATCGGAGTACTAGGTCTTCAAGGTGATATTGAAGAGAATATCAAGGCTACAAATAATGCATTTAAAGAAATGAATTTGAAAGGAAAGATAATTTCTGTTCGCTATCCAGAAGAATTATTGAAACTTGATGGTTTGATTATCCCGGGGGGCGAAAGTACTGTAATGGGGTTGCTAATTGCACTTAAGAATGGATTATTGGACTCCATAAGAAAAATCCTCCAAGAAGGAATACCTGTAATGGGAACATGTGCTGGAATGATTGTTTTGGCAAAAAAATCCTATGATAAGGTTGTGGGCAATAAGAATCAGTTATTATTGGGAGCATTAGATATTGAAGTAGAGAGGAATTCCTTTGGAAGACAGCATGATTCATTTGAATCGAATTTGAATATATCGGGTATAGGGAGTGATTTTAGAGGAATTTTTATACGAGCACCCTCTGTAATCTCGGCAGGTCCAGGAGTTCAGATACTCAGCAAGTTTGACGAGAAAATAGTAGCCGTAAAACAAGAAAACATTATTGGCACTTCATTTCATCCTGAATTATCTGGAGACTCTAGGATGCATAGATTGTTTATCGAGCTGGTTAGTAAACGGAAGGCAAATAGATGAGTCAAGATTTCTCCTATGCTAACAATAGTTACTTCGTACGGATCAAATTAAGCGCTGAACCAGCTTTAAACCATTTTATCTGTGATAAATTATACGAATGCCTGAGCAAGATTTCATCTTCAGTACCGTTACCATGTTGTATAACACATTTAATATGTTTATTTTCCTGAAAGTTCTTAAGGTCTAATGTGCTCAACCTATCATCTTCTAATATCTTGTCATAGTCTGTAGGGTTTGTAAAAGTAAGAGCAAGTATTCCTTGTTTCTTTAGATTTGTTTCATGTATCCTTGCAAAGCTTTTGGCAATTACTACACAGCAACCTAGATAGCGTGGGGTCATTGCGGCATGTTCTCGACTACTTCCTTCGCCATAGTTATTATCTCCTATTATTATCCATTTCATTTTTCTTGATTTGTATTCACGTGCTATGTGCGCAAGTAATTCTATCTTACTATTGAAAATGTTTTTGCCCTTTCCAATCTCCTCTTGGTGAAACGCATTGATTGCACCGAGAAGAAGATTATCGCTTATCTTATCCAGATGACCTCTATACATTAACCACGGACCAGCAGGAGATATGTGATCTGTTGTACACTTTCCTTTGATTTTTACTAGAATCAGTATCTTTTTAAAATCATTTCCATCCCATTGACAAAAAGGTTCCAATTTTTGTAGTCTGGAACTATTAGGATCGATTATTACATCACCACCGTCAGACTCATGAGAAGGTGCTAGGTAAACTTCCCTATTATGGACAAAGCCATTCTGTGGAATCTCCGGGGCTTTTTTTGGGGGAGTTAGTTTGAATTTTATTCCATCGCTGGCTACCAATTCATCAATTAAAGGATTAAATGAAAGCCTTCCGCCCAATGCTAATGCTATTACTAATTCCGGACTTCCAATAAAGTTCATTGTTTCTCTTCTGCCATCATTACGTCCAGGAAAATTTCTGTTATAAGATGTCACAATGGTGTTAGGTTCTCCCTTCTTCAGCTCTGATCTTTTCCATTGGCCAATACACGGCCCACATGCATTCGCTAATACATTTGCTCCTATATCTTTTAGCGCTTTCATTTGACCATCCCTTTCTATCGTACCGCGAATCATTTCAGATCCCGGAGTAACTTGGAGAGGAACCTTTACTTTTATTCCCTTTGACTTTGCTTGTTCAGCAATATCAGTTGCTCTTGACATATCCTCATATGATGAATTTGTACAACTTCCAATAAGTGCTACGGAAATGGTATCAAGATAGTTTTCCTTCTCAACGTCATTGGCCATTTTTGATATGGGCCTTGCTAAATCTGGAGTATGAGGTCCAACAAGATAAGGTTCAAGTTTAGAGAGATCTATCTCAATTAATTGATCAAAATAGTCATGCGCTTTTTCTCTGTCTTCGGAGATCTCAGCTTCTATTTCTTGATCTATTGTAAATAAATTTCTGTAATTATTTGCAAGATCGGCAATCTCTTCACGTCCTGTAGCTCGAAGATATATATCCATTTTCTTATCATATGAAAATATTGAACAAGTAGCCCCTATTTCTGCACCCATGTTAGTAATAGTAGCTTTCCCTGTGCAACTTATGGTACTCGCTCCAGGACCAAAGTATTCTATTATTGCATTTGTTCCCCCATACACTGTGAGTTTTGAAGCAACGTAGAGTATAATGTCCTTTGGTGAAGCCCATCCATTGAGTTCCCCTGTCAGGAATACACCGATGCGTTTTGGATATAAAAGCTCCCAGGACATTCCTGCCATTACCTCCGCTGCATCAAGACCTCCCACACCTATTGCAATCATACCAAGACCACCTGCATTAGGCGTATGCGAATCAGTACCTATCATCATGCCTCCTGGAAATGCGTAATTTTCAAGCACTACTTGATGAATAATTCCAGAACCCGGTTTCCAAAATCCGATCCCGTATTTTCTTGAAGCTGATTCGAGAAACTTGTATACTTCATTGTTTTCGTAGAGCGCCTGTTTGGTATCCGATTCACCACCAATCCTAGCTTGAATTAGATGATCACAATGAACGGTAGTGGGGACAGTTACCCTCTCAAGACCTGTCTGCATAAATTGTAAAAGTGTCATTTGACCTGTTACGTCCTGCAGCGCAACTCTATCGGGATCTAAAAAGATATAATCCAAGCCAAATTGAATTTCTCTCTTCATATCTAAATCATGAATATGACCCACAAGAATTTTTTCAGAAGCAGTAAGCGGTCTGTCTATGATTTCTTTATACTTGTTAACATTAATTTGTAATTTCCCATAGGTTGCAGAAATCATGTCAATTGATGGTTTAATATCCATAGTTTATGGAATACTTTTTCATATATAATTATTCATAAAGTTTCCCTTTAGAATTCGCAAGATGCGCTAAATCATTATCTTGAAATTATGCGTGTACAATAATATTACGATTATTCTCAATCTAAAATGTATTGCGATGAACCTTGATCTATTTTATTAATTCCAAGTAAAAGAATCATGTTTTTCCACTTGTGGATACCAACTAGAAGAACATGGACAAATTAGAAAAATGGTGATAAAGTTAAAATGCTAATTTACTAGTAACATAATTAATTTTTAAATGAACTGGTCGATGAATACATAATACAGTAACCTTGTGAAGCGCCTTTCAAACTGTGGATGCGGGAGGTGGGATTCGAACCCACGAACCCCTGAAGGACAGGATCCCCCATTTATAAGATCTTAAGTCCTGCGTATCCAAACTTTTGTTATTTGGCCAGGCTCTACAACCCCCGCGATAATTCAATCAGATTTGATAAATAGATGGTAATTAAACGTTATAGATAATATTAATCCTATTAGATATCTTAATGAAACCCTAGTTTTGTTCTATCTGTTGTTTTTAAGATGCCTTGGTAGCTCAGCCTGGTAGAGCGTTGCCTTGGTAAGGCAAAGGTCCCGGGTCCAAATCCCGGCCAAGGCTTCTAAATGGCAATTTACGATTTGAAAACTTGATTCTTAATTACATTATTCCTCAATTTTGTAAATTAACACGAGTTAACTTAGTCTGCATTTTCTTTTTTATGTGAATGCAATCCTCTTAATTTTTCATGTAATTGATCTATTGACAAAGTAATTCCGATTTCCTTTGCATGTGGTTGACCTCTAGTAAATGATTTTGCAATATTTCTAACAAATTCCATGCTTAATTTTGGGGGCAGCGGAGCTTCAAATGGATCTACATGAGCATCAACTATAACGGGGACTTCATTTTCCACCATGGCTTCTTGGAGAACGGGCTTTATTTCTTCAATTTTTTTTATCGAAAATCCCTTTCCACCGCATGCTTCAGCAAATTTGACAAAATCAATAGGAGAAAATTCTATTCCATATTCTGGATTTCCAAGAAAGGCGATTTGTTCCCATCTTATCATCCCCAAAATTTGGTTGTTAATTATTATCACCTTAATAGGAAGATCATATTGAACAGCAGTTGCAAACTCGCTCATTAACATTGTAAATCCCCCATCTCCAACAAACGCAATGCTTTGCCTTTCTGGATATGCAAACTTGGCAGCGATAGCATATGGTACTGCACATCCCATGGTTGCTAGGGATCCAGAACCTGAAAACTTCATACCATTTTTTATATTCAAAAATCTAGCAGCCCAGCAAGTATTTATTCCGCTATCCACTGATATTATCGCATTATCATCCAATACATCTGATACTGCAGCAGCGATAACTTGAGGCTTAATCGGTTCATTAACTCGACTGCTCTGTTCATCTAGTTTCTCATTCCATTTTTTCATGGCATTCTGTTTTGATTTTAAAAATTGCACACTTTGCTCATTATCATTCTCTTTTGTTCTATCACGCAGTAATGGGAGTAGCTCTGACAACACTTTCTTAGAATCTCCTATCAGACCAATTCTAACCGGATACCTGAGTCCAATTTTTTCCGGTTTAATATCAATCTGAATTCCTATAGCTTGTCCGGGTTTAGGAAGATATTCAATATAAGGGAAAGATGTTCCAATCATAAATAACGTATCACATTCTGCCATGGCGTCGCTTGAAGGTTCAGTTCCCAAAATACCAATGCCCCCCAAACTATAAGGATGGTCGTCAGGGATAACGGCCTTGCCCAACATTGCCTTTACTATCGGAGCGTTCAGTTTTTCAGCCGCAGCGATGACTTCGTCTGAGGAAAGGAGTGCGCCCTGGCCCACAAGGATTACAATTTTTTTCCCATCATTCAGAATTTCAGCAGTTTTTTCAATCAATTTTATATCAGGAGATGTTGGCGAGACAGAAATATCAGATGTATGGCCTGGAACCTTGTGTCTTGAATAATGCCCCTCTAGCTTCTGTTCTTGGACATCTATCGGAATATTGAGATGACTAACTCCTTTACGAACATGTGCAGTCCTACATGCTATATCTACTGCCATTTCTGCCTGTTGTGGCGATCCTATCATACTGTTGTAAACTGAAACATCAGAGAATAGTTGCATTAAATTCACATCTTGTTGAAAACTTGAATTCATTAAATCAGTGGATGTTCCTCCTGTAATAACGACTACTGGAGTGTTATCCGCCTTAGCATCATACAACCCATTCAAAAGATGAATTGCACCTGGACCTGCTGTTGCCGTACATACTCCTAGTTTCCCGGTATATTTTGCGTAACCACATGCCATCAAAGCTGCAGATTCTTCATGTCTTACAAGAACAAATTTGATTTTGTCTTTTCTTACCCTTAAAGCTTCTATAAATCCATTGATGCTATCTCCAGGAATTCCAAATACCAGATCAACGTTCCAATCAATGAGTGCCTCAGCTATAATATCTCCAGTCTTTAAGTCCTCATATTCACTCATGGTATTATTTGTGCCTTATTTCTAATAAATCTAGATACTTACAAAATTCATTCAGCTCTGAGAAACTTTTTTTGAGAATATAATTGATTTTGATTGCTTTTAGACAAAAAGGCTATCAAATAAGATCTAAATATATCTTACAAGTTGGTAAAAGTTAATTAGAATATTCAAAGTCATAATTACATATGTTTTTATCGTACAATTTTAATACAATAAACATCCAATGATGGTGATCTTGGATTCTATTTGGGGTATCTAAATGGCTCTAAAAATGAGATATCTTGAGCTCAATCGTAAGGTAAGAGATGCGAGAATGTTGGCGATTCAAGGAATTGCTGAAGCAGGGTCAGGACATCCAGGAGCATCTTTTTCCGCTGCAGAAATTATGGGAGTGCTTTATTTTCATAAAATGAAACACAGACCTAGCGATCCTTTATGGGAAGAAAGAGATTATTTCATAAATTCAAAAGCCCATTCTGCACCGGGATTCTATGCAGTATTATCTATTGCTGGATATATTGATTCTAAGGAAATAAAAACACTGAGAAAGCTTGGCTCACGGCTTCAAGGCCATCCAGTTAGATACTCTGAACGGCAAAAAAATCACAGCTTTCCAGGTATAGAATATTCTGGAGGATCTGAAGGAATTGGTTTATCAGTATCAATAGGAATTGCACTTGCAAAGAAACGAGATGGGGAAAAAAATAGAGTATATACTTTGATCGGTGATGGAGAATCAAATGAGGGCCAAATTTGGGAAGCAGCAATGGCTGCTTCAAAGTTCAGGCTAGACAATCTTGTGGCTATTCTGGATAGAAACATGATACAACAGGATGGATTTACAGAAGAGATAATGCCTCTGGATCCTGTTAGGGACAAATGGGCGGCATTTAATTGGAATGTAGTAGAAGTAAATGGACATAAAATCGAACAAATAATAGATGCTTTGAGTAGAATCGAAAAAGTAGAAGATAAGCCATCGATAATTATTGCAAATACCACCAAGGGGAAGGGTATTAAGCATATGGCAAATAATCCACAATGGCATGGTAAAGCTCCTCCAAAAAAACACGTTCCTATATTATTGGAAGAACTTCAAAGTGAGATTTTGATAGCACCCTCTATAATTGCAGGTGAGCCTGAAAATTACGAAGAAAAAGTAAGAAGAGCTGAACGTGCTGGCGCAGATCTTATTCACTTGGATATAATGGATGGTAAATTTGTGCCGACTACCTCATTTTTTGCAGATACTATTAAACACTTGAGAAAAATTTCGAGCATTCCTTTCGATGCTCATTTAATGATCGAAAAACCAGTTAATCACGTGGAAGATTATATTGATGCAGGTTGTGATATTGTTACAGTTCATGTTGAAGCATGCAATGAAATGGAATTTGTGGAAATTAATAAAATGCTACTGAAAGCTGGTATCAGTCCTGGTATTGCTATAAACCCTGGAACTCCATTTCCATCTTGGTTAATTGAACATCTTGACAATATTGATGTTATGATAATTATGTCAGTAAATCCTGGCTTTGCCGGTCAAAAATTCATTCCAGAATCACTTGATAAGATGGCTGGAACAGTAAAGATTTTGAAAAGCAATAACTATAAAGGATTCATAGAAGCCGATGGAGGTATTGATGCGACAACTCTTCAGCAGGTCTTTGATGCAGGCGCCAGAATAATGGTAGCAGGCAACGCAGTATATGGATCGCCAGATATCAATTCGAATATCATACAACTGAAACATAAAGCGAATGTGGCGATCGAAACAAAATTGTTAGAATTGGCAACTATAAATGATATGAGATCTGATTGGATAAAATCACGCAAGAACATGCTTATCCCACTGGCAAGAGAGCTTGGAATCGAGGAGGATCTTCATGCAATTAAGTGATAAGAACGTTATTTCTGACATGCGCTCAGCCTATGGGAAAGCGTTGGTCGAACTAGGTTCAGATTCAAACATTGTCTGTGTTGGAGCTGATACTACTGATTCCCTTAAAACAAAGCTATTTGGAGATAAATTCCCTAATAGACTGTATAATGTTGGAATTGCAGAAGCAAATCTTGTTTCCATAGCTGCTGGGCTGGCTATTGCAGGAAAAGTAGTCTTCGCAAGTACGTACGCTGCATTTTTACCTGGAAGATGTCTTGATCAGATTAGAAATGCAATCTGTTATCCATTTCTCGATGTTAAACTTGTAGTATCACATGCAGGACTTACAGTTGGTCCCGACGGTGCATCCCATCAACAAATAGAGGACATATCTACAATGCGAACTATTCCAAACATGAGAGTACTTGTTCCCTCAGATTCGATAGCTGTAAAAAATTTGATTCCCCTTATGAGGCATACTCCCGGGCCATTTTTCATGCGTCTTGCACGTCCATCAAATTCCAATATATACGAAGATAACTTCGATCAGTTCGATATTGGCAAGAGTAACGTTATAAAAGATGGGTCCGATATAACTATAATCGCATGCGGTCTGATGGTTTCAAAAGGCATCGATGCGGCACAAACACTTGAAAAGGAATACGGTGTTTCTTGCAGAGTGATAGATATGTATTCTATTAAACCAATCGATGTTGAGCTGGTATATCGTGCGGCAATAGATACCGGAGCCATTGTTACTATTGAAGAACACAGCATCATAGGAGGACTTGGAAGCGCTGTGTGTGAAGTAACAGCTGAAAATCATCCTGTTCCTGTAAATAGAATGGGTGTAACAGATATTTTTGGCGAATCAGCTCGGGAAACGGAGATAGACGCCCTTTTAAGTAAATATGGTTTAAGTTCGGATCATATTGTAGAATCTGTTCTTAAGACTAGGAAGAAGATAAAGAAATGAAAATTTTTCTTGATACAGCAAGTATTGATTCCATCAAGAAATTTAATGATATGGGCGTAGTTGATGGAATCACAACAAATCCTACACTCATTTCAAAAGAAAAAGGGCACCCTGAAGATATAATGCGAGAGATTGTAAAAATTGTGAAAGGTCCAGTTAATTTGGAAGTTGTAGGAATAAAAACTGAAGAAATGGTCGAAGAGGGTTTACGATTAAAAAGATTTGGGGATAATGTTGTTGTAAAAGTCCCCATGACAATGGAAGGCCTCAAAGCAGTCAAAAAACTTAGTGAAGATAAAATTAAGACAAATGTGACACTGATCTTTTCTTCAAATCAAGCATTATTGGCCGCAAAGGCTGGAGCATCCTATGTTAGTCCCTTCATAGGACGACTTGATGATGGTGGTCAGGAAGGAATGACTGTCATCAAAGAAATAGTTCAGATCTTTAACAATTATGATTTTCAAACGGAAGTTTTGGTCGCTAGTGTACGACATCCTATTCATGTTATTGAGGCAGGAAAGATAGGTGCACATATTGTTACACTTCCTCCTGATATATTGGGAAAAATGCTAACTCATCCCCTGACTGATAAAGGGCTGTCTTTATTTCTTTCCGATTGGGAAAAGGTTAAGAAAGAACACAAATACACAATCTAAAATTATTTTCTGAATAATTTAGAATGTATTCATCTGTGGTAACAAAAAAATGCTCAAACTTGCAAAAGTGAAAGAACTCTTTTTGGGATTTCATCAAGTTGGCTTACAACCAAAATCTTTTCATACTCTAGATATTTTAAATTTAAACCAATATTAATGGCATTATTTACATTTTTTCCAACACCCACAGCAACCATATGAATTCCATTCATCTTGTAAGTTTTGATTGTAGAACGAACTGCGTGATAATCAGAAGGTTCACCATCAGTTAAAGTTATCATTATATCAGGTTTGTATATCTTCATCAATGGTAACAATAAATTATAAATTTCTGCAAGTGGCGTTCCTCCGCTAGCCTTTATCTGAACCAAGTTCCGCGCATTTATCGAGGTCCATTTAACTTCTGGATGTTTGATTACCCAACATGTAACTTTATTATTTTTTGTACTAAATGCGTATGCAGAAAATTTTACGTCCAAAAATTTCAAAGCTTCGCAAAGTGCAACGGTCGCCTTTTTATACTCCAGTTCATATTCATCTATGCTACTAGAGTGATCTAATAACAATGCAATTTTCGTGTTTATGGAAAGTTTAAAATCCGTGAGGAATGGTTTTGCTTGTGATTCTATTATTGATTCTATATCTAACTCATCGCCAGTGATTTCATGTATTTCTCTCCATCCTCTTTTCCAAGATCTGATAGCTGATTTTAACTTTGTAATCAAGTCATTATCGTAAATTATGCTTTCATCTAAATCTACATTATCTGGAACGGCTAATCCAAATTGTTCCATGGTTGAGTAACCCTTGATATCTGTTTTTTTACTTTCCTTTACAAGGCTTTGATATTCTCTTATAATCTGGTCACCTTCCAAAATGTCATTTGAGAATTTTTCATTTTCTTTATTTCGAATTTTTATAACTCTTTCTATTTCTTTTATTAAATTTTTTTGTGTCATTGACAATCCGATCTTGCTTCTAAGAGTAACAATCGGAACAGTAAAAAGAGAATCAATTTGAAGAATTTTGATTATTTTAGGAACTTGATGCTCTATCCACTCAGTTTTGTGATTTTTTTCAATAGCTTCATTGATCAACTCTCTAGCAAAGGTAACTGCATCGCGAATTCGATCTGATTCTGAACCAAATAATTCTCCCTTCACATAACCAGTAATAAGGTATTGTGAGAAGGCTTCTACAATCTTGTGCTTTCCATATAGTGAATTCAACAAAGGCCGTGATAACCATGATATTCCTTCATTAAATATTACTTCATTTTCCATACCTCTCCATTCTCTTAATCCTAAAATCTCAATCCTCTTCAATTCTATGGAATTCAAAATATATCCGAATGCATGATCACTGCTCAGTGCTTTTGTTGAAAATGCTAGTTTCATCGATTCATACCATAAAGAGACACGCCATTGCCGGTATTTTTGAAATTCTGTTCCGCTATAATATCTTAATGAAGGTATAGAAATAGTACTTTTTTCCAAATTTGTAGATGGTGGTTTATCTTCTATCAACAATATGATTGCCTTGTTATTTCCAGACCATCTTCTTGAAAGAAACGTTCCTAAATTTATTAGTATATCATTTCGAATTGTAAAATTTTGGAAAGAAAAGGACATCTTATTATCCGAAAATGGAAGTAATCATATCCATTACCTTTCTATATTCCACCTCTCCCCACTGATCGTAAACATTGGCGTAGACCACTTCGGCAGCTTTCTTAGGCGATACTGAATTTCTTAGCAATTTTGCGAATGCTATTGATTCTCTTATGCTGGGACTATAGTAAAGCTCTTCTAAAGACGCAGCTTCCCTTAAACTATTTGCTAACTTTAGTGCGTTTTGCATCTCGGTTTCATTTGAAGCATCAATATTTACATGGCGCTTTATTATCTGCATTTCAATTTCTTTTGGCGGATACTCAAGCCTTATTCTTACTGGAAATCTACTCAATAATTGTGGAGGTAATTCTTTGGTTCCTTCATGAGAAAGTGGGTTGATTGTAGCAAATACAAACCAGTTACCTGAGGCTTTTATTACTTGACCCTCGGCTTCCTTCAGTACAATCTGCCGTCTATCATCAAGTGCTTCATCTAGACGTAAAAGTACATCGGCTTCTGCTGCATTAAGCTCATCCAAATAAAGAATCCCGCCATCTCTCATAGATTTAATCAAAATACCCTCCACAAATGTAACTTCTCCTTGATTCAAGGTTTTTGTTCCAACTAAATGCGATTCACGTGTTCTTAAACTGAAGTTAATCGAATAAAGCATTTTTCCCATTTCGGAAGCAAATTTCCTAACTAGGCTAGTTTTACCCGTCCCTTTTGGTCCTATTATAAGTACAAAAAGTGAAGAATCATATGCTTTTTTTATTACGTTAAATGAATTATTCCAATCAAAATAATTTGAGTCGGAAATTTCTGTCGTCATTCATTATCTATTTTTAGAACATGTAAATAAAAACTAATGGTTGAAATTCATCTAGATCTTAATGTCAATTTTTTGTCATTTAAATAATCGGTGATGAGAATCTTGTCTATTTCGGCCGGATTGATGTAATAAGATCTACCCTTGACAAATTTTTCCAATTCATTTACATAACTCAACAGTGAGTCTTCTTCGCTAACCATAATTGTATCAATTTCTATCCCAGATTTATGACATTTTTTTGCTTCTAATATCGTTTTTTCACCGATATATTGATCAACCTGTCTATACCTATAACAAAGATAAACGATTTTCCCTGATTTAGTATCAAGCGATAATTCCTGTTTTTCCTTTATTGAATCCAGCGCCTGTTTTTCTGGAACATAAAATTGGGAATAAGGTCTTTCACCTAAAATTTTATTTCGTTCTTCTTCTGTGTCAATGAAACAGGCACTTGGATGACCATCTGTTACTAGAACAATTTTTTTATTGGCGGTAGTTTCATTTTTAAGAATTTTTTTTGCTAATCTAAAAGCCGCTTGGTAATTTGTGTAGTGCAGAAAACCTACGCCAGATTCAAATGTTTTCAAATACGGGATATCATAGGGTGACACCTTCGAAGCTAATGCTCCAAAACCTACTATGTAAATTGAGTCTGAAGGAAAAAATTTTTGATTCAACAAAAACAAACTCCATAATGCCTTTTTTGCTGCTTCAATTCTACTCATATCTCCAAACATAGTGGAATATTTCATCGTAGAACTCAAATCTATGCAATAAACAACAGCAACACTTACGTCTTTCTTCGTTTCATATACTTCCAAATCATCCGGTTGTAAGTCAATTGGTAATTGAAGTGATGATTTGGAACCGGATCTTCTCTCAATGGCATTTAATAATGATCTTGGAACATTAATTAATCTTAAATCATCTCCTGGTTCGTATTTTTTTGAAGTGTCTAAATTTAAAGACCCAGTCCCACTAAATGTTGTCTCATGCAATCCAATAGGCCCCTTGTTTAGTGCTCTAATTACATCCTGTAATAACTTGCTGCCTACTGCAAAAAAGCCCTTTTTGCTTAACCATTTTCTTGAATCCTTAATGTATCCTGATTCCTGTAATTGAACGATTATTGAAGAGGCACCACTGAAGGGCTTGGATTCATCTGACTGCCCTTGATCATTTTCTTTTTCTTTTTTTAAATTCTGTAATTCTTGTTCAATTTCTTCAAGTTTAGGTTGATCTTCCTTTAGAATTTCACGACCTAAGATATTAAGAAAATCCTGGAGTAAATTTTTCGGGATTCCTTTTGTTGGTGACCTATCTTCTTTTTTTTCGGTAAAATCTACAATACCATGATACGTAAATTTCTTAATATTGTTACTGTGTGTAGACATAGTTTCCGTCCTTTCTACCTAGTATAGGCGGATCAGTAAATCTGAGACCTTCTAGAACTAATTCAGTTACTGACGCAAGGACCTCAGGATCATCCATTTCGTTAGAATAAACATTATCTAGTCCAATCTCTTTTAATCTTTCTTCAAAATGGTTTTGATCTTTTATAATGTTATTTATAACAATGTCCATGATTTCCTTTAATGAATTGAATTTATTAATTTGTGACTGATAACTTTTAGAATTGTTCTTAGTACCTGTCATGTCTTGGGAAACAAAGAAAGTTTTATTTATTTTAAATTCGTTTTTTAAATTTATTAATTTATCCAGGGGAACATCGATAATATATACAGCGCAGGTTTTCTTAATTGCATCTGATATTATACTATCAAGAATATTCATTCTATTTTCATAGCTATCATCTATTTCTGACAATTCAAATTTTGCAGTTTGGTGAATACAATAAATGTCACTAAAGCGCGGAACAGCTTTTATATCATTAATGATGCTTCTTACCCTTTCTGCTTCTGAGATCAATAGTTCTAATGAATGTATTGACATTCTTACACTCACCCCCTTTTCGTGGTTTACTTCAGGGTGGTCACGTGCAATTCTTGTAATTTCGGCTATAGCTCTTAGAACAAAAATTGGCAATTGCACGTTTTCAGGAGTAGAAATATTTGCCTCTTGGATCATTATCATCATTTCGTCATAAACGTTTTTTGGATACCTGGTGATAACATGGCTCTTTAACCTATCGTAGAGTGGTTCTATTATCTTACCTGAGTGTGTATAGTCTATTGGGTTTGCCGTCGATATTATCCTTGTGTCTGGCTTGAATATTACCGGATATGAACCAGTGGTGTAAATTCCCTCTTGCAAGACACTTAATAGCGCTACTTGTTTTCTTGGATCAAGTACAGGCAATTCGTCAATACAAAATACGCCATGTCTCGCCAAGAGAAGCTGACCTGGCGAATATGATTCCATATTGTATATCTCAACTCCTCTCTTTGCTATTTTTATGGCATCTATCTGCCCGACCAGATCTTTTACTGATATATCCGGGGTCGCAAGTAAGTACCTGAAACGGCTATATCCATCAAGCCAAACAATCTTAGTATCAAGTCTGTTATTTCTTATCTTGTCCTCAGTCTCTGTAGAGACAAAAAATTCTGGCTTGGAGCGAATTATTTCCTTATCAGTTAACAACGAAACTAATTGCTTTTCTGGAATTGAAGTTGGAATATCATTTGTAATAGTTCCTTCTACTACTGGTATAGGAGAAAGTAAATTCTTAGCTATTGTTTCGGCGATCTTTGTTTTTGCCTGTCCGATTTGACCTATAAGTAATATATCATGGGAAGATAATATTGCTCTATTAAGTGATGGTACTATATCATCATCATAACCAATGATACCTGAATACGGAAACTCTTGCTTTTTCAATTTCATAATTAAATTTCCACGAAGTTGATCATTAACAGATACATGTTTGTAATTGATTGATAGCAATTTTTCAAGTGTCTTTATATCAGCATAATTTTCAGGTAAGCCTGGGATTGTTTCCAGATAATTGGCCTTTGAACTGTAACTCTTATGAACAAAATCCTTAAAATTTTCAGAAATCAATTATTCATTCATCTCGTCCAATCAACAAATTTAAAGGTTTCAAGCATATTTTTGATTTCAGCGTAATAGTTTGATTCATTTTTTTTATTATGGTTGTTCTCTGTCAGCATGGTTTTTATTTCGGAAAATGATGGACGAATATGTTGTCGATATCCGAGTACAGGCATATCTTAAGAATTGCAGGCAAAGATATAGAGGGCAGTAAAAAAATCATAATCGCCCTAAGTCAGATTAAGGGTTTGGGATATAATTTGTCTCAAGTAATTTTACAATCATTGAATATCAATTCAGACATGAGAATAGGCCTTTTGACCGAAAAAGAGGTGAGCGATATTGAATCTGCAGTAAAAAATCCCTCTTTGATTGGAATTCCAAATTGGTATCTTAATAGGCGAAAAGACAATGATACAGGTACAGATAAACATCTGTTAACATCTGATCTTGATTTTACAATTTCAAATGACATAGAAAGAGAAAAAACTGTCTTTAGTTGGAGAGGCTATAGACATATGTTTGGCCTTAGAGTTAGAGGTCAATGCACAAGAACTACTGGAAGAAAAGGTGGTGCAGTTGGAGTCAAAAAGACTGCAATCAGACCAGCAGCTGGTGGAGGCGAAGCAAAAGAAGCCGGTACAACTGCATCCGCAACCGAATCTGCCGCCCCTGATACTTCTGCCGCAAAAACAGCCGCACCTAAACCTTCAGAAACTAAAGAATAGTGAGGATAGAATGGGCGATCCGAGAAAATTAAGAAAAAGTTTCAGAAGACGAAGAAGAATTTGGAATTCTGACCAACTAAGTTCAGAACTATATATAATTGGATGTTATGGACTTAGAAATAAAAGAGAATTATGGAAGGCTCAAACAAAAGTAGCAAATTTTAGAAATCAAGCAAGAACATTGCTTGCACTGACATTGGAAGACAGACAAGAAAAGGAAACGCTTCTTTTGTCGTTCTTGAATAGACTGGGCTTAACCACGACTTCCTCTTTAGATGATATTTTGAATTTGAAGATTGAGGACATACTTGAAAGAAGACTGCAAACAATAGTGATGAGAAAAATGGGTATTAAATCCCCGTCACAGGCAAGGCAGGTAGTGGTTCATGGTCATGTATCAATTGGAAATAGAAAAGTGAATTTGCCGGGGTACTTGGTTAAAAAAGAGGATGAAAATAAGATTTTAGTACATATACAAGTTCCTGCTAAAACTACTGAAGTACCAGCCAGTTAATAAGACATAAATCTAATTCAAGAATTACCAATAGATATCTCATCTACAATATCTATGGTATCTATTTTTCCGTCCGAATCCATATCAAAACCCTGGACAACAAGAGCCCACTCGTTGTTTTGACTGAATTTTTTTAATATTTCATTTCCGTGGTTTGTTAAAGCAATTATAGCTGATTTAGTACCTGCTGATCGCACTCCTGCAATTATTATAATATTTACCTTTTCAGAGAATGGATTCTTAATTTTTGCGATTAGTCCGTGGTTGTCAAGAGTGTGAGTTTTTCCATGGGGAGCTATTAATCCAGACCAGAAATTGGTCTCATCAAATCTTATTGGTAAATATCTGTTGAATTCTGATGTAATGATGTTTGTTCCTGGACCGCCAATTGTTATGATGTTCTCTGTACGTGATATTTTTTCTGATTTCGCATCCACATCTAATTTTACAATAAAATTTTGAGGAAGACTGCAAAAGCTCCCTAAAAAAAAAGCGAGCTGTACTGCATAATGTCCGTCCCTGGCAGAGGATCTATATGGGCCATGTGGGTCTGGAGCACCTACAACAATTGTACCATTGAATAACCCATCATCGATAAACTCTCCAAAAAAAGTTTGAACACGGTTGTTAATTTTTCCATTGTTTTGATTTTCAGATTTCCTTTCACCCCAATTCATTTCTATGCCAAACGCAGCAAATCCAGTTTTGTAGAGCTTTGCTGTACCCCCTCGGACAAATGCTGTTTCAACTTGACTGATTGCTTTTATCGCGAGTAATTTCTTTATGTAATAATAAGCGCTCTGTTCATATATCTTGAGTTCTTTCGCAATTTGTGCCGGATACATTGGTCTACCAGATAGTAAATTTACGATTTTCCAGGCAATTGGATTTGACAATATACGCATTTCGCTTGTTTTTTCTAAGATTGAAATTTCCTTTGCAAAAGTATTTTCATTTGAAGTATAAACTAAATTTTTCTTGCGCATAAAATAATATAACAAATAACTATTATATATTAAGATTGTCCGGTGCGTAAAATCGCATACTATACTATCTATTTTTTGAATTTAAAGTGATAAAGAGCGTTATAATTTTTTTTATAGTGGTAATTTAGGATATTAAAAATTAATTTAAACGAAGTCAAATTGTAGAATAGTGTAATGTGTTCAATCATAGGGTATAAGGGCAATGAACACGCATCTTCTATTCTAATTGAAGGTCTTAAAAAGATGGAATACAGGGGATACGACAGTGTAGGAATTGCAACTATAAAATCAGGAAAACTTTTGACGCGGAAAGGAGTAGGCAAAGTTGCAGAAGTTAACAAATCCCTAGGTCTCGATGAGCTACCTGGTAATTTAGGCATTGGGCATACGAGATGGGCAACGCATGGAGGAATTGTTGATTCTAATGCACATCCGCATCTTGCATGTGACTCTACAATTGCCGTAGTGCACAATGGAATAGTAGAAAATTATGATGAACTTAAGGATGAACTAACCAGGTCCGGTCATGTATTCAAGAGTGAGACTGACAGTGAAGTTATCGCTCACCTCTTGGAAGAATATTTCGAGATTACCCAAGATATTAGATTATCAATGATCTTTACATGTAAGCGATTAACCGGTTCTTTCGCGTTTGTAGCGATATTTAACTCCTCTACTATGTGTGGCGCCAGATACGACGAACCGCTAATAGTGGGTGTTGGTAACGATGATTATTTTTTATCTAGTGATATTCTAGGATTCTTAAACTATACAGATCGAGCAATTTTTCTGGATAATCGAGATATAGTTATAATAGATGATAGTGACATCTCTTTTTTTGATTTTAACGGAGATAGAATCTCAAGACGGATAACACAAGTTGCTTGGGAATTGGGTGACGCAGATAAAGGGAAATACGCACACCATACATTAAAGGAAATTCACGAACAGCAAAATACTATTGTGAAGAGTATGAAACAAAATAAGAAAACCTTAGAAAGATTTTGTGATATCATGACCCGTGCCAAAAATATTTATATCACCGGGAGTGGAACAAGCTATCATTCAGCATTACTTGCAAAACAAATTTTTTCAAAATCAAAGATTCATGTGGAGACCATAATGTCAAGTGAATTTCAATATTCATCTGATTTATTGGATGAAAATTCAATTTTGCTAGCAATATCTCAAAGCGGTGAAACTGCCGATGTAATACAATCTGTAAAATCTGCAAAGGCCATGGGCGCTAAAATTCTTTCAATAGTTAATATTCCAACTTCATCCCTTGCAAGATTAAGCGATTCTTATCTTGAAGTAAACTGTGGACCTGAAATAGGTGTTGCTGCAACCAAGAGTTTTACGAGCCAACTTGCTTTACTGTATTACGTAACAGATATTATTGGTAGGAAGTCAAATGGAATTTCAACTAGTAAAGATATGCTGGTTAGGGCCATAAGCGAAGTATTAGAGTTAGATTCAAAAATTGAAAGAATTGCAAATCAAATAAAAGGTTCAAGAGATGTGTATATACTTGGTCGTTCTCTCCATTTTCCAGTATGTCTTGAAGGAGCATTAAAAATCAAGGAATTGTCATATATACATGCTGAAGGAATGGCCGCAGGAGAATTAAAACATGGTCCCCTAGCACTAATAGACAATGGCAGCATAGTAATAGTCATACATCCAAATGATTCTACATATGTCGATACTTTATCAAACATTCATACCATAAAATCAAGGGGCGCAAAAATAGTTGGTATATCAAATAAGAAAAATAGTATTTATGATTACCAAATAACTATTCCCACAATTAGTGAATTTCTTTACCCATTAATTGAAATAATACCATTACAACTTTTAGCTTACTATCTTGCAATAGGTAACAACGCAAATCCTGATTACCCGCGTAATCTTGCGAAGTCTGTTACGGTAAAATAATTTCGACCCTCTTAACTATACATTATTTTGCGATAGACATCAGCCCATAACTTTTTCAATATTCCGCTCATATTCCTTTTCGATCTTTTTCAAGAAAGCGTTCTTATTAAGGGACCCATTTAATTTCAACAGTAAAGCAATTAAGGCACCACCGGCGCCAACTCCTTCTTTTACCACGCCCTTATCATACATTGTTAATCCACTTTTCGTTGACCTACCTAAACCAAGATTTACTGAGAGTATGGGAACCTTGGGAGAAATTGTTCTTACAAGAAATTCTATATCCGAATTTTCATCATCTGTGACATATGACGTTGTACCTAAACATACGTTACTCAATGATATCCTAAGGGAAGACATGAACGCAAGAACTGCTGCCATCTGTGTTCCTCCAGCGAGAATCACTCTTGAACCGGATAAAATAACGCCTGTAGCAATTCCAGCAACTGCAGGTATCATTGGATCGCCTAACGATGATATAATTTTGAAAGGATCTTTCAAATTCGTAATATTTTGATTTTTCATGGCTTCCTTTATAACGCGGATCTTTAATTCATGTGGATTTTTTGGCATGCTACTGCTCACTTTATATTTTGCATCAATTCCCAGACCCATTAATACACCCAGTGCGGTAGTTGTTCCTCCAGGAATGCTTTCGCCCAGGACAATTAGATCGTTTGACATAGATAATTGCTTTCCAAGTAATTTGCCAAATCTGAAGGCCTTCTGTGTTTCAAAAAGCTTCAATGCTGCTTCCTGTTTGATATTTCTACCATAACTAATTCCAAAGGAAACAAATGGAATTTTCGGATCAATTTTTGAACCAGAATTTACCACCAAACATGGTATTTTTCCCATTGATAATGCAGTTCTCGTTAATAGTGCTGGGGTCGGTATTCCATCAGGTGTGGCAGGCACCCCAGAAATTGAAAAGCATTTTCCGTAATACAGGAACTCGGCATCTGCTGCAGGTGTGTATGCAATTAGATCTGGATTTGCACCCGCAAAAGTGAGTCCTGGTATTTGACTAGTTTCTGTATATGAAATTACACATACAAAAATCGGATTTTTGGTCAGAAACGTTGCTATTACATTACTATTATGAGAGCATTTTATATCATATACTTCAGACATAAGTTAATCATCATTAAAGGGTTTAATTTAGTTAAGTTAAGATCCAAAAAAAGATATGTTTGAAATAAACCTGGAATTATTAAGGATAAATATAGTTTAAAATTATAAGAGCTCAAAATAGCTGGAAGGAAAGCTAGAGTTAAGGTTTGTGAATTCTTTCTGATGGAATTTTTCGGGCCCGGAGGGATAAGATTATTCAATGTAATTTCATTGTATTATTTTAGTGCCTTATTTGCATCTTCAATCCCTTGAACTATTAATGATTCTACACTTTTTGATGTTAGATCTTCCCATTTAGAGGAAATGTCGTTGGCATCATCAGTCCGTTCTATAGTCACCAGCGACCCTAAACTGAATCTTCCCTTAAGCATATCCTCATACGTTCTTGTTCTTCGCTTTTCCGGTTCTCGCTTTTCGCTTATAGCCGGTGTTTCCTTAATTTTGGCAAGTCGCCGTTTCAATTCTTTGTTTTTCTTAGTGTCGCTGACTTCAGTGATCGCATCAGTTGTAAGGCTGATAAGATCCTTAACAAAGTTTACATAATCTGTCACAACGCTTGCAACCTTTTGATCGTATTCAGTCTTGTCATGATACGTTAAATCATTTCTCCTATCATTGAGACCATCATTATCTGACGGAAGAGTCGTATTGCTTTCTTTTCTCGGCCACATGTTGACAATATACACTTGAAGATCTGGCACTTCCTGACCTTTATCCTTGTACCAATAATCCCGGTGTGCCTGTATTAGCTCCCTTAGTGGAGTATTGCTCAGTATCCCTCCATCCCAAAATTTATGCCCATCAATCTCTTCATAATCATAGAATATTGGAATTGATGCACTTGCTATTACATGTGTAACATCAATTCCATCTTCGTAAAAAATTGCTTGTCTGTTTTCTTTGTCACCATAGACAGACCACCGAACAAAATTTCTTATATTTGCTCCATGTTTGCGGTTTACATGTTCAACCAATTTTTCTTTACCATATTCTTCTTCACAAATCAAACATTTTTTTCCTTCGTACATATAGCTATCAAAGGTAACGGTCTCGCCCACAACTACATCAACAGCAACAGTAAGAAGACGCGGCTCACCTTCTCTCGTTGCTATTGGAAAGTAATTATTTATACTTTCTCGAAGTTCTCTATTGTTATAACGATAACGCGAGTTTACTGTCCCATTGGGGGAGAAATAAAAGTAAGGGAGATAGTCATAGAATCTGTAGTCTAAGATTGTGTTTGGGGGCGAATGCACTTTTTCCAATCCTCTTGAAAAAAACTCTTTTGCAGAATAGTATCTTCTACCAGCCTCGCCGAACCAAAACTCTCCATAAGCTCCACTGACTGGAGTTGGTGAAGCCAAGTATCGCCAAAAATCCAACAGAGTTTTATCGGCATTTTTCCAACTGTTATCATTTTTTATCACATGGCTCACCAGTATGGCAGCGTTTATTGCACCGCTGGAAGTACCGGCAACAATATCAAACAAGGGTTTGCCCGGCTCGTATAACCTGTCATATAATACTTTGAAGACTCCGGCCTCATATGCACCAAGTGCTCCACCACCTTGAAGTATAAGAGCTCTCTGCGTAGTACTAGCCATTAATACCAACGTCCTCCTCTTTTTGCAGTATGTTGATCACTTGTATAGACATTGTTATCGTGTATCTTTAATTCAACCTATTTATCTTTTGAAAATCCTTTTACCAGAGACGAATTTGAGACGGGCTTTCTTAGTACTCCATACTCTAAAGCTAAGAGATACAAGTAAATAATGGATAAATTTGGACGCCGGTTCATA
>VBPX01000119.1:0-3397 GCA_005877075.1 Nitrososphaerota archaeon
CTTGCACTCGAAATTCAATAAGACTTGCTGACATCATTACTAGGAATGTTACAGGTATCACAACAAGAAGTGCGTTCTTGAATACCGTTTTCATATTTACTATACTTAAAAATTTAAAAATTCAATTTAACTCTCACTTAACCAAGTTAACTAAGTAAATTGACATCATGATGTTCTCTTCTAGGATTATTATTATACATTTTATTTTATAATACAAGTTTACTAATTGGAGAATTGATATATTTTTTGCAACTTATCGAGACTGCTATTTATCTTGGGAATATTTTCATTAATCTTTTGAAATTCTTCTTTTCCAATTACTTGGGATAACTTGTGATGAATAAAACTTATTCTAGTTTTGTTTACATTAGTCATATCAGATTTAAGACCTTCATCTATTATTCCATAATTATGTAAGTCTTTGATGACGGCGTCCAATTGTAATCCATTAATTTTTTTATCGTTGATAGGTATCTTGTTTTTCTTGATATGATTGATCAGTATTCTCTTTCCAAAATATTCATACGTAGTGCTAGATAATGCAAATGCTTTAAAATAATCATGATCTGATATCGCATCAAGAATTTCTTGTTTTGGATTAGTCCACAAAATAAAATATCCAATTTCCTTAATCTTATCAATTTCCTTAATCTTTTCTGATAAATTTTTTTTATCATTCAAATATATGGAAATATTATTTGTTCCACTAGTGTGGGTAATAGTTCGTAAACCCTCGAATTGCAATTTTTCCATAACTTTCTTTGCAACATTATTTAGATCTTTAATTGACTGTTTTTGACGCAAGAAAATATCAATTACTATTTCGGTCCTACTCACCAATAATCGAGTTTTAGACTGCACATTTATTTAATTATGTTATTTTCAATTGATAATTATTTTTTAAATAGAAAATCGCATAGACTTTTTCCAGCCACGCTTACACATTCATCATAGGTATCTTTTGGATAATTATTATTGTCATTTGTTGTGGTTTTATAACCGGATGAATTACTTCCTACGGCAGATACAACATAATGATCAAAATCTTCATTATCCACTGTTGGTGCAAACGCTTTGTAAAGAATCTTGTCTCCCGGCACTAATGTTTGTTCTTCCTGCAAACCAGTGAAATCAATTAATTTATTATTTTTATCATACATTTGAATTGAAAGTCCAGTAAGATACATAGTATCGTTACTAATATTCTCTATAGAGCCTAGAAATTTATATTTTGGATCGTCATAAGTATTATTTGAAGTAACCTTAACAGACATGTCTACTATTTTATAAATCCTTTTCCGTCATATGTCCCTGTTATATTGCTATTTGATTCTGCATAAACATAATTTATTAGAAACAGGGGTATTAACCACAGAATATTTGTCTCTAGTTTCATCGTCTCCCCTCTCACGCTTTAAATCCGTCTGTTGTAAAGTTGCTTATAAACTTCTGTTAAAGGAAGGGGAAGCGATTTGAATTATCCAGATAGTAATTGAAATTTTTTCATTTATTGGTGAAAAGGGTCTGTATCACTTTTTCTGCTATCACAGTTGAAGCAAGTTCCTGTGCTTCTTTTGTTTGAGCTGCTATATGAGGACTGCAAATGATATTTGGGAGTTGCAACAAATTGGTATTTGTCGGAGGTTCCACTTCGAAAACATCTAACGCTGCTCCAGCGATTCTTTGGTCACTCAATGCCCTAAATAATGACTCTTCGTCTATTATTTCCCCTCTGGAGGTGTTGATTAGAAAGGCAGTTGGTTTCATATACGATAATGTCTCAGAATTCATGAGATGCCTGGTTTTTTCGGTCAATGGCACATGGCATGTGACAAAGTCTGAATTTTCTAATAGGGTTTTTAAATCCGTTTTTATCATTCCTACTTCTCTAACATAATCTTGATTTATTGGATAGAGATCGTACCCTAGCAAATTCATACGAAGACATTTTGCAATTCTACCCACATTTCTGCCAATATTACCTACGCCTACTATTCCTAGATATTTTCCCCTGAGCTCACTTCCAATAAGTTCCTTTTTCAACCATTTTCCATTCTTGATCCCCTCGTTGGCTCTCGGAATATTTCTAGCTAAAGCTATCATATGGCCTATTACCAGTTCAGATACTGCATTCATTGCTGCTTCAGAAGCATTCAATACTTTGATTCCTTTAGATTCAGCATAAACAGTATCTATATTATCCAATCCAACCCCAACTCTTGCAATAATTTTTAGATTGGGAGCAAAATCTATTACCTTTTTAGTTATTCTTGTTCTGCTCCTAACTATGATTACATCAATGTCCTTGACAGAGCTTTGTAATTCATCAGATTCGATATCGGGTTTATAATTAACTGTCAGCCCCGCTTTTTTTAATGAAGCTAACCCTGCCGCATCTATCATATCGCAGATAATAACTTTGCCCTCAACTTGCATGAAATATGCAAATTATAGGTCTTATAATTTGGTTGCTAAATGGATTTGTTTTTAACTAGAATTAGTGTCTAGTTAACTAATCTGTAATAAATTAGAATTTCTAATGTATAGTCACTCTATAACCGTAATATCATTTCCTTTTCTTAACTCTCTTTTGATATCTAGATCTTTTTCATTATCTATCCTATCTTTTAGTCTCTGTATCTTCTTTTGGAACCTAGTTTTCTTTACTTTATTATCCAAACCAACAATTGATTTTCCTTGATCAAATGGATTGGTCGATGTTTCTACAAAGTCCTGTAATTTTGATTCTATCTTTGCTTCATAAATAGGGTATATGTGGCCGCATGAAAGACATTGACACCACTTATCATGATCTGGTGCTGGTCGTTCGTCACCAATTAATATTTTGGGCCCTAATTTATTATAGAATCCATACTCCATGCAGTGGTGACAATAACGAGAAACTCTCTCCTCCTCTCCGTTATCATGTATAATACTAAATGTATCTTTTCTTTTTATTTTTGTCAGTTATTTTTCACCTTTGTAAGACGTTAGGAATTGGATATATATGCCCCATGACGATTCCAAAATAATACCCAGAGTACTCATCAGAATATTATTTGATGTAGCATATGCATTTTCTATCCCCTAATGCCTTATATCTTCTAATTGTTTGTGTCTTTCCTTTTTGTTCTCTGACAAGAATATGTAATGTTCCATAGTTTTACCTGCTATCCGACTTCTACCTACTTTTTGACCTGTTTTTGAGTCAAATGGTTCTTTGGGATTATCCAATGTGAAGTCTATTACCGGTTTTATGTACCAGCCTTTAGAAAAACTATAGTGTCCTAGTTTTATGTTGGCCTTGTTTTTACCACTGTAATGACCATTGAAGTATAATGTGTCTTTTGTTATTCTTTTACCGTTTTCAGTTACATTGACAGGTTGTCTTACCATT
>VBPX01000119.1:3433-4210 GCA_005877075.1 Nitrososphaerota archaeon
CTGGAGTCAAATTCCCTTAACTTTGATAGTTGTATAAATTGTTCACGTGGATAATCTTGGTCGCTTTCTATTACTAGACCATTTTTCTTGCATTCTTCATTATAGGCTTGTATATTCCTGTAACTTATTTCATCAGTAAAATCGATATTGTGTTTTGCTTTACCTTCAACTGCCTTTAGTTTCTGGAGTTCATATTTTTTCATCCATCGTCGTTCTGGTTCGTCCTCGTCTATTCCTATTGCATACTCTGACATTACCTGTTATCCTCCTTTACGTTTTCTAATAGTCTGTTTAGTACGTCATTGAAACTCTCTGATGTATATCCTAATCTTTTTAGTTTGTCATAGTTTTCCTGTGACAGTACAATTGTCTTTAACTTGCTGTGTTGCAAGTCATTTAACTGATTCATTAAATTAATTATGTGTATATTTGCCTATATGAGAAGTAACTTGTAAAATGTGGTGAAATAAGTAAATGACCGTCGAAGTTCCTTCACAATATACCCTAAATTACTGCAAGGTATCATTACTATTTTGCGTTTCGCCACCTTTCAGAGCGCCACCATGCTTCAGCACGTTACCCTCTAAAACGCTCGTGTTATTATTTCCACCAACGGTAGCAGCTCCGGCTGCGGTTGCACTGGATTTGGCACCCGTTATTGCATTCTTAAGGTCAGGTGTTGGTGGTTGTGAAGCGGCTTCAGTGCAACTCCACGTGCCACTCTTATTTTTCGTACATTGCCAGGCAGTTGTATCCACATTGGGACCGCTGTCGTCT
>VBPX01000025.1 GCA_005877075.1 Nitrososphaerota archaeon
ACATGTTAACCATAAAAAAGCCAAGTTCTCCCTTTTTTACTTCTGGACCATATTGCAAATTAATAAAATACTTGCCATCAGAAGTGCTACTCGAGATACTCTTAATTGTTGCATTGCTTTCTGAAAACGGACTTTTAGTATTTATGAGTGAGAAAGAGTTCTGAAAAGTTGTAATACATATTAATAAATCTAGGGAGATTATCAATGAAATATAAATAATATTTCCCATGTCTTTATCTGCCATAAGCATTATTTTATCCTATAGTGAGTGCAAATCAAAAGACTAAAGTTAGTGCGAGACGAGTGCCAATTTATCATTGTTATTACAACTCAGCGGATGTTTGTTTGTCATCACACTCGTTCTGAGTTTGACTTACTCTTTTTTGGCATCTCCATCGATTCAGCTCTTGGCACAACCGTTATCGCCCCAAAATTATGTCGCATATGAAAAACACAGCAATTTCATAAAAGAGTTCAAAATTCCTATAAACGAAAGAGGATTAAAGGGAGTAACTACAGACAGTGACGAGGATGTTTGGTTTTACCATGCGACCTCTAATGGCAGCATGATAATGAAAATGTCAAAAGAGGGTAACAATTTTACCAAGTATAGAATTCCTGGTAACACTACTGCTGATACTGCCATAATAAACCTTGCAGGAGGTCAATTACTATTTGATAATACCAGTAATGTAATTTGGTTTACGGATGCTAGAACTAATTCCCTTGGAAAATTAGAGATAAAAAGCAGCAAGATAGAGCTATTATCTATTCCAACGAACAATTCTGGAATAATGGGACTTGCTTTTTCACCAGACAAAAAGGCTCTATGGTTCACAGAGATAATAGGAAATAAGATAGGAAGTCTAGATATTGAATCCAAAAAGATTACTGAATATCCCACAGGAGATAACAGTGGACCCACACTCCTTACTTTCGATAGTAAAGGTATTTTGTGGATTACTCTTTCGTATGCCAACAGCATTTTAAAAGTTGAACCTTGGTTACTGTTTCCTGGAATAAAAAGTAGTGGGATGTATACAATTTCTTTAGAAAGACCAGATTTTTTCTCCCCGTTTGGCATAGCTACTGTGCAAGTAAAAGGAGTTGAGAAGATGTTTGTATCAGATCATGGTTCTAGCAGACTTATCGTTGCAAATATAGCTTCTGATTTAAAGAATTATACTTCATATTGGACCTCACCCTCGCAGGCTCTTCCAATGGCTCTCCCAAGTCAAGTTGTGTCGGATAAAGCTGGAAATATTTTTTTCGTTGAACATGGTGGTAACAAAATAGTAAAGATATCCTCTGATAATGGAATCATGACTGAATTTGACATTCCTACGGGACCTCTTGCAACTTCATTATTCTTGACAGTGTCTAAAGATGAGAAGCGAATCTGGTTTACAGAATGGGCATCAAACAAAATAGCATATCTTGATAATACTTTGCAGGTGCCGCTCAATATGCTGGTTACAAAAAACGAATCAGCTTCTACCTATACTGATATCACACCTATAACTCTGAAGGCAAGTGAGTCTTTTTCTGCTAAAGTAGCATTAACTCTAGACAAGAACATGTCTTCTCTGTCTTCTCTAGTATTGGCAAATGATACTGAACTTTCTGTCGTTGGGATGACTGATTCTGGACTTCAAGGAGTCGGATACACATCAAAACCCCAGAGCGTGAATTTGATGGATATTCCAAAGAGAGATATTGGGATAGACTTTAAAGTAGAGACAGAGAAGGCGATAGCTGGAAACTACACCCTTATGATACGCGCGTCATTATTAGAAAAAGATGGTCTTATCTTATCATTGCTATATCCACAACTGGTAAAGTTAGATGTTCCTACTAAGCCACCTGTGATGAATAAGATACAAAATTTTCAAGAGTTTTCAACAAAAAATGTTGAGTCTTCTAATTCGTCAGCATTATTTAGAGACCTCATTAGGATTGGTGCTATCGCGGTGGTAATTATCCTAGTAGGATACCTGATATATCATAATATTGTTCGCAGAATAAAATTCAAAAAAACTAAGAGATAACTAGGTTCCCTTTTCAGCCCGATTAAGTTTTGTAAATAATCATCTTCATAATCATCAGACAGATGTTACATTTTTCTGATTTTTGATGTTTAGAATGATCTGTTCCTTATCAGTCAAAATGTGATTCTTGTAATCCTTTATGTTATTCCCATTTACCGAAAGCTCGACTTCTCTGCCATCAAGATCTATTCCCCAGATTTGAAGGAATTGTCCTAATGTATAATTTCTAAATTCATTTGACTCTACATGAATAATACCGCTTGTATCATGAGTATGCAACGGAGCCATTCCCTGCATTATCATATTCATTTCTTTCGTCGTCATTTTCATTGGTCCCATCCCATATTGATCCAAAGTATGGTCGTTCCACAATGTTGTGTTTATTCCTATCCCGGCTGGTATCACTAGAGATTTTCCATCAAGTGTAACATTAATTTGAGGATGTATATGCATCACTATTTTTTTGTTTGTAACATTAGAGGAACTGAGAGAGGAGTCTAGTTGGTAGCTCAGTTTTTCATAATTAGATTCTGAAATAGGTATGAATGGGGGATCTGACTTATGAGGAGCAATATGTCCATACAAAAATATTGGTTTGTTAATCTCATTATCTTTACCATGTAAAGAAACTACAATTAGTAGTATACTTGCCCTAAAAATCAAGTTTAGTTTTCTTTGCATAACTCTCGGAGTAAACTGAATTCTTGGAGATATTTAACTATGTATCTTTACATTTGTCAAGGTTTAATTCCTAGGTCTGGAGCCGGTGGGATTCGGACAGTCCATGTAGTAGTGTCCTGTTACAAGTTATTTAGCTTTTTCTTTTAATTTGGGATTTCGATTCTTTTTACTTTGACCACTTTCTCATCCACCCCAATAGATTATTTATCGATTCTACTAATTCTCTTCGAGAAACTGGAAATATTAAATTTGATCAATCTGCAGAATCCAAAATCAGATTTGCCCAGATGGTTAGACGTGAGTCCTTTTGTTATCCGACGCAGTAAACCCTATATGTTTCCATTTGATGACGTGTAGGATTCACAATTTCTACTGTGTTGAACTGCCTTTAGGTTTGATTTGTCCTCTAGTCTCCCCATCTGGATGATCGGTTGTTTTAATATTAACATATGTCTCATTAGTGCCCATTGCGGATTGCAGAGCAGATAGAGCCTTTCCTTTCATGGGACCTTCAAAGTCAGAAGCAGTAAAGCTTCCTTCAATTGCGACTCCTCCCGGAATTTTAGTCTTCTTGCCGGTTTTTAACAAATCAATTATTGGCTCGCCGTTTTCTCCCTTCTTTCCTGTATTTATCTGAGCCCCTGAAAGGTCTGTTATTCCAGTTATATTGATTTTAGTATTTATTGTGTTATCCTTTACTTTCAAAGTGGCTATCCCTTCTGCTGTAGAATTTACAGGTGGGACTTCATTATTTGAATCTAGCTTTGCCCTAAATTTGGTTTGTGAATTCTGTGCATGGGTAATACTCGAATATGTAGTTGAAACGAGTAGTAACGATAACAGTGCACTGGCTATTATGACCAAATGAAGTATTCTGCTGCGTTGCATGAAGGAATTTGAGAATTAATCGCTTATAAAGGTTAATTGACTGTTAGTCAAGTGTACCAATCGCCTATATAAAATCAAAATAATGTACAAATAGATGAAATCTGAGGTAGATTTCATCGAATTAATGAACAAGGAACAACCACCATTAGCGAAATTTCTCCCATCGAAAATGAGAAGATGAAATTTTTTTGTCGCCTTTATTAAGTCAAAAACAATTTGTGAGGATGAATTAACAAAATTAATACCTTTTGATTCACTTGCCACCCATTTTATTCCAAAATCCTCTCTGATGCAGCTTCGACTGATTTCCGATCAGATACTACCCATGCTCTCGCAGACAATTTGGTAATATCAGTTAATGAAGTTTCAGTGGGTGCCCGCCTTGCTGAAAAGTGGCGTCAATAAATATCGAAATCTTTCCAAGGCGCAAACTGCTTAATAATTTGTTGTGTTCTTTAAGATAAATGAATTCTAAAACAGACTCGCCTCAATGGATAGATCTTATTGATAAGTCTGTACACACTTCTGACGATATAGATATAGGTGATATAGAGGCTGTAAATAAAAGTTTTATAGTTGTGAAGAGAGGTTTCATTAATATTCATTATTATTATATCCCCATAAGTAAGGTCGAAGGATGGGATGGTCATGTGTTGTGGCTAAACATCACAGAACAATTTGTCAAAGATAAATATGAAAGAGATAGAACTCCAGATCCCAATTATTACTATGTAAAGGATTATGCATATTATAGTGAGTTGTATTCTCCGTTGCCCCTTATTCCTTCTAGATATATTGCCCCATCTTATGCTAACATAGCTAAACTTGAAGAATCTGCACCGCGCATGTTTCGTTGTGATCTATGTGAACAAGTATTTAGTTCAGAAGAAGAACTCAATAAACATGTGAAAGATATATCTCACTGAATGTAGGCATGTTGGAATTTATAGTAAGTAAAATTATATTCTAGTGTCTCGGCAATTTCGTTACCTTAAACTTTTTTAATGATTTGCGGCCCATTCTATTTTCTCCCTGACAATAATTAGGATATTTGTGAACATACAAGGATTTTACAATGAAAAACTTGGGCATAGATGACTTCCAAGAGGAAGAAATCCAAGAGTCTGTCCTAAATGCAAAAGTCAATATTGGAATATGAGGAGAAAAAATAATAGTGAGAAAAACACATTAAGTTAAGAACAAAAGGAGATTAGCCTAGTGACTGAAACAGGAGAACAAAAAATAGGTTGTCCTCAATGTAACAATTTAAACATAGTTTATCCTCCACTTGGCAAGTACAGAGATATTCACTATGAACCATGTGAAGACGATAAAGGTGAACCAGATCATAATTTGAAAGGAACAGTAGAATGCACTAACTGTTATGAACCTTTTGCATACTATTGGTGCACAGGACACACACTGAGGTAGAGGGAGCTAGTAAACGCACAAAGTTTGACCGCGACATCAAATGGCCTCAAACTTGATTTATTTTGACAACGGTTTTAATTCTGGATTAAATTCTTTAATTTTATTTAATTTATCTACCACGAGACAAAAAATAATGATATCCGGTGATGGTAGAAAGAGTTGAAGTATAGTATTCTGCTACAATCTATTTACTTTCCACAGTATAGTAACTATACTAATACTATTGCTAATCGGGTTAAAGGTTCTAACAAAAACATCATTTTTACCATTATAATGTCATTAGACAAAAAACTAAGGTCAGATGATGATTACTTCTGATTCACTAAAAATGTTGCAAGAAACAAATAAATAAAGCTCATGTCGCTTCGTTTTGGCATACATAGTAATTAAGAATTTCATTTGAAGTATTAAATGAGATAAAAACTAAAGTAGTGTACGATGACAAGGGAGAGAAATGAATCATCAAAAGACCCAATGTCACACGAAAATATAACGCAACACGAACCAACAGCCGTAAAAAGAGATCCGAATGATCAGGAAATAGTTCAGAGAGGAAAGACCGGCGCTGATAGTCCTGAAGCAACGGAAAAACTTAGAAAAAGCGGAATGACAAAGGTCTGAACATCATCTACCATTCCTTCATTTTTTTACAATTCAAAATTGCAGTCCGTAATATATCGCGATAGATTCCACGCAGGTGAACATCTTGCTGAGGAGTTGAAGGAAGTAATAGAGACTCGAGCACAGGATAGCATTCAACAAGGTACTCTTATTGTGGCTGTTCCTCGAGGTGGAGTAATAATTGGAGACGTCATAGCTTCCAAATTTGGAACCAAATCAGATATCGTGGTTTCACGTAAGATAGGTTCTCCGGAAAATCCTGAATTCGCTATCGGTGCGGTAATGCCCGATGGTAACTATTTTCTAAACGATATGATAGATGAATTTAACATATCTCGGGAATATGTTCAGCAAGAAGCCAGAGCTCAGCTAAATGAAATTCATCGTAGACTAATTGGTTATAGAGGAACTGTTGATTACGATAAAGAATTTGCATCTAAAACGGTTGTTCTAGTGGATGACGGTATTGCTACTGGAGCGACATTGATGGCGGCTGCGCAGTGGAGAAAGAGTTTCAATTGCAGAAAGCTGATTATAGCCGTACCGGTTGCTCCACCTGATATTTTAGATGATTTAAAATACTTTGCAGATGGAGTAATAGTACCTTTCACGCCTAAGCCATTTATTGCGATTGGAAGATTTTATGAAATCTTTGATCAGGTAACTGACGATCTAGTTAAACAAATTATGAAAAAATATGGATACCATATCTAGTGATCTTTATATCAGCGTTGGTTCAAAGCAATTTCATTATTCATTTTACAGCAACAAGCGACTATCTTATTACAATCTATAAACCTGACGGAAACGTCTCTGGAAGATCTGGATCTTCTCTCAATTCTTGCATGCGAAGTGGATATATGGCTTGTGTCTTATCGATATGTAAAAATGCATCGTAACGCTCAGCAAAATTACTGGGCACATAATTTCGGTACGCTTCGTACTCGGGATGATATACTACACCGATTGCTCTTTGACCTCTCATCCTGTCCCATGTTGCATCGCATTTCTTGTTATCCTCGTCATTTGAGACTTTAAAAGAAGACAATCGTTACCTTCGTTTAGTTCATGTAAAAATTTATCCCAAGTTCCTTCAATGGCTTCAGGCACAGACATAATTTGCATTGGTTCTCCCCATTCTCTTGCGGCAATGACTGTTCCTGAATGGGTACCAAATCCAACTAAGGTCGTCTTTTTTTGTGTAGCATGCTCTCGAACCAGTTGTCCCAAGTTTAACATTTTGGCCTTCGCCATATCCGTTTGTCTCGCATCACCTATGTGCGTATTGTGAGCGCAAACAATTGACTTGGCACCTTTTTTATTGTAAAAATTCATAAGGCGTTTAAGGGTATCCATCATGTGAGCATCTCGTATATTTCACGTGGCTGTACCGCCGCGCATCATTTTTCTATAATAGAGTTCGGCATCCTTGATAACTAAGGCATTTTGTTCAGCATTAAAGTAGTCTTCTGATTGTTGCAATCCATTTTGCTTATATTGGCAAGCCTTACTCCACAGAGTAACTAGAAGCTTTATTACTTCGTCTTCGCCTGATTCAGGAATAAATGCCGTTGCTCTTGCATAGTCTTCCACACTTTTTCCATAAGGTTCAAAGCATCCGTACGCTTGTATTGCAAATTTGACAGCGCTTGGATCTATCTTCTAAAGATATTTTTAATACTGCTTCCATAGATTCCCACAAACTATAAACATCCTATCCATAGAACCCTACCCTTTTTTCTTCGGGAATAGTTGAGTTGTATTCTCTGAGCCACTCGACTAGATTGACTATCTCTTTATTTGCCCACATCCATGTTGGCCACCTATCAAAGGTATAGAGTACATTGTAAGCACTTTTTTAGATTCAGGCAATCCTTTGACGTAACGATTGACGTTATAGCAATCAGGCCAGTCCCCCTCAACAACTATAAACGAGAATCCATCATTAGAAATTAGGGGTGTTGTATGTGTTGTAATCTCCGTTCTCCATCTATAGAAATCTGAGGGTTCATGTGAAGCTTCGCCTAAAAGAACATAATCCACATCATCCGACTTTATATCTTCAAATAGCGGTCTTAAGTCAGTTGATGTCCTCAACGTGTGTAGGTATTCTCTTTTCAATCTTTAATATTCAAGTACACTACATTGCATTTTAGAATTAGTGATCATTAATTTGGCTAAATTTGATTTAGGTGTCTCGAATGAATCAAGTTTTCTGTTCAAATTCTTCAATACCATCCATAATCATTGAATGTTCCGACGCTTTACAACAATTGTTTACAACAATTGCACTTGAGTTTGAAACATTCTGGTGCTCTCTTGTGACTGCATTTATCACAACTACAGATACTGTTATAAAATCCCCCTTCCTGTAATCTATTAGTTTTATTCATTACGCTAAATCTCCGACTAGTACTCTTTTATTTATTAAAATTTTAGTCAGTTCCTTTATATTTTAATTCCTCATCTTTATTCTCTGATAATTTGTGTTCCTTGAATGATTCCACAGTTTCGAATATTTGTCCACAGACGTCGCACTCCAAGCTTCCACTTTCTTTATCCAGTTTGATATCCTTCTTACTCTCGTTTGTACCCATGATAATAAATTATTACAACTGCTACTTATTAATAAAGAAAAAATGACCCTAAACTTGCGAAGCCATAGGCAGGCGTGTTGTTGAATACCTCTTGTGAGTTAAGTGTGGGCTAACTAGGTCTTGCGTATTCCTTTGCTCCAGTGAAGTCGATCATAACACATGGTTCGTCTCCTACAACGCAAGCATTATGTCCAGGCGGAATTATAGCGGCATCTCCTGGTCCACCTTCAACCTCAGACCCGTCATCCATTACTACCTTAATTCTTCCAGAGACTATATACGCTGTGTGAGGAGCTTCGCAGCTATTTGTTTTTACAATTGGTTTGACACATTTTTCCCAACTCCAACCTGGTTCAAACGTACTTCTTCCAATTGTAACACCACTATCGCCAAGAGTTACTGTCTCTATCTTACCCTTTTCAAAGGCTCTAACTTCATCAGGAGAATCCAAATTCTTTCCTACTAATTTTGCTGTTGATGATATATTCATTAAACTTAATTTTTTTGTTATAAGTGTTACGTTTGTGATGACGACAAAATTTACTTCCATCAAGGCAAGACCAATCAATTATAATTTATTCTATGAAATTTTATTCATTTTTCTAAAACTAGACCAAACGAACTTCAAAAACTAAGAACTCTGGAATTGAAGCGGTAGGTCGTTGATCCATCGAGTTATGTTTAGGTATATCTTAGGACTCTGGATCTTATCGCTCAATGAACTATAAAATGATTCACTTTCAAATCTATTAGACTCATTTCTCTACCAGTGATTAAATAATTAAATCTTAAATCTAAAGATTGCATACATTTACTATTAGTGGTATCAATAATATTTGGGTTCGGTGGGAACCATGTGGAATTTTACACTAGTCCAAAAAAGCTACTAGTAATGTGGATTCGTCTAAATAAATATCTCTTGGAAAGTTATTAATCCCATTGAAAATCCGAAATGTCCGGAAATATTCTATCTATTGGTATGAATTCTTCTCTAATTTCACCGAGAGGAAACTCTGTTTGAACTGACACATACACTCCCCTATCCATCATTAACTTGCGAAGATCTCCTCCCAAAAAGATAAACCGATTTGAAAAAGTAATATCCAGAATTATTGAATTCAGTGTAATTTTTGAACTCAAAACCCAATGATTTTATGCATGATTATCCGAACAAAATTAGTATATCAAGTTGATAATTTAATTAAGTTCCCGTCTGCAGTAGGACTAACCGCAGCACTAAAGTTACCAAATACTGGTGTTATGGGAATAAAAAATTGTGCTGCAATTTCAACAGATATTGTATAATTGCCGGATTCGCCAAATCGGAATGATGGTAACATAACTCCATTAATTGAGTGAAAAAGAGGCTCTCCATACTTCGTAGACATCTTGACTAGTTCAATTCCATCCTTTAGGATAATAAAATCGCAATCTACATGACGCATTCTAATTTGCTTGTCTCCAGTATTATCAAAAAGGTTGGCCATAAAAAACATAGGTTCTCCCTTTTTTACTTCTGGACCATATTGCAAATTAATAAAATACTTGCCATCAGAAGTGCTACTTGAGATACTTTTAATTTTTGCAGTGCTTTCTGAAAACGAACTTTTAGTATTTATTAGTGAGAAAGAGTTGTGGAAAGTTGTAATACATATTAATAAAACTAGGGAAATTAGCAATGAGGTATAAATAATATTTCCCATATCTGTATCTGCTATAAGCATTATTTTATCCTATAGCGAGTTCAAATCAAAAGACTAAAGTTAGTGCGAAACGAGTGCCAATTTTATCATTGTTATTACAACTCAGTTGAAGTTTCTTTGTCGTCACACTTGTTCTGAGTTTCACTTTCTTGGCATCTCCATTGATTCAGCTTTTGGTACAACAGTCATCGCCGCAAAATTATGTCACTTATGAAAAACGCAGCAACTAAATTGCTAATCAAAATTCGTATTAATAGTTTTTTCCAAATAACGTCCACATAACAATGTTATTTCTACCACTCATTATTTCATTAATTTTCTTAATTACATATTACTGGAGTTCTACTACTGAGTAAACGTATAAATTCCTAAATAAGATATCTATATTCAAATGAGAACGTTACTTTAGGAGTCTTCAGTATTTGATCACAATATGAGAATGAAGATGTATGTGTGACAATTAGGATAAAAAGAAATGATGAGTTGAATGGGAAAAGATTATATAAACTGTTAATTGACTTTTTGATACATAATAAGATTGCCGGCTCGATGTATGGACAGGTGTCGACGGATTTGGAAAATGAAGACAATTAAGCTAGAAGGTATCACTATCAATATACCGCTCATATTAGAAATTATCGATGAACAATGGAAGCTAGAACCATTATTGGCTGATTTAAAAATGATGTGAGATAATGGTTTGGTTTGGTAACTATTCATGTAGACATTATCTGACAAAAATAAATCGATAATAATAATATATTTTCTTCAGAAGCTTTTCAGAAAAATTAAAGTCGTTTTTTAAAAGATTCATCAAGAATTTTGGTAATTGATTAAAATTAATTAAGTATTGACAGTCAAGTTTTGGATATAATCGTTTATATGACTTAACTCCTATTGCCACATCTACTTTCCTAAATGCAGGATTATCATTGTCAGAATCTCCCAGATACAGGATATTTTTATTAAATTTATCAACTAATGAGAATCTTAAAATTATTTTTTACCAGACGTACGACATTTTGCTTGCTTGGAGTTAATCTACGAATGGTGTTGAATGGCTGGCGAAAGAGAACCTGAAATAAGAAGAAAGACAAAAATTAAAATTAATGAAAACATCGCGACTATCATTCTTTTTCTCTTAATCGGATCTGTAATTTCTATTCTATCTGCAAGTGGCACCGCTGCGAGTAGCAGTATGATTATACCAGAGGTAACGGCTATAGCCTTTATTCCAAAAATATTCTCTAGTGGATACAACCAAAGCAGGTACCAGGGAGGCTTAGAAACTTCTATTCCTTCGATTCCGCGCATATAAAGCGGTGCTGGAAGGAATATAGAAATTATTATTGCTATTAATGCAACTACCGATCCATAAGCTAGCATTCTTTTTATGTGTGTTACAAATCGCACATTTTCCTCATTTGAAGATACTAAATTTCGGTCTCTAAGAATCTTTGGACTAGATATTCCATTCAGTCTTATCAATATTAAATGCAATCCTAAAAGAGGAACGAGTATTATTGGAAGTAAAGTAACATGAAATCCATACATTCTGGTAAGCAATGACACGCTAGGTGCAAAATCCTGTGTTAAGAAAAAGCCCAGAGGACCTGCAATTTGAGCAATTCCAATTTGATGTGCAAGACCTTCTACTCCCTCCTGATCCCATTTCAATACGGTACCTGTATATGAAAAAGAGAACAATAGTATCAAAAGACCTAAACCTGCAAGCCACTGGATTTCTCTGGGTTTTTTGTACGCACCAGCTATGAAGACTCTTGCCATATGTAATAATGCGATTACCAGTAGAATCTGCGCACCCCAATAATGAAGGTTCCTTACAAACAAAAGAATACTATTTTCTGAAAGTTTAGATACAGATTCGTAAGCACCAGGGAACTCTGAATGTGGAATATAGAACTGTTGCAGTATTACTCCAGTTATCAATTGTAAGCTACCTAGTACTATAATCATACCTCCAAAGGTATATGTGACTTCGTTTGCATGTTTTGGAATTGGATGATTGAAAATTTTACTCCATGCTAGTCTAGTTTCCATAAAATCGTCTCTTTGTCTTATTTTTCGAGCCTTGTCCATTATATTAGGCTTTTTAATGATTCTAGAAAATCTATTCAAATCCAATCAGGAGCTGGACTCCGATTTTTTATCTCCAGCAGTTTGCCAAGTGCTCTTTCTACTCAATCTTAGTTCAATGATAACAAATAATACTGGACCTATAATGAATATAACAGACCAAAAATATACGTCGTTTGGATGGAGGTTCAGAGGTGGTAGAAGTAAGTAATCTAGGTGAGTCAGTTTCTCTTTATTATCAAAGGCATCCGGAAAAGACTCTCGCTTTGCACCATCCCAAACCGCAAACTTGACAAAATCCTTTTGTAAAATGCCCGGTTTACCAATAGTTTGAGCAATAGGATTATCCTTTTTGATATTATTTCTGGGATCGGGTAATACGTTACCTATTACAACATGCCATTGATTATCATTTTTGTCCCATTCTGCGCTTGTTATTAAGCCCGAATCAAAGTATTGTATTTCTTTTGACTTGTTTACTGGTTGCGTGCTCCAATACCAAATATTGTAATTAGAGCGATTGATGATAGAGCCTGTTTGTTCTGTTGCATTCACAAGCTGAAAAATTATTGCTGCTCCGTCCTGATCAATATTTATAGTACTATTTCTTGAGCTACCAATTCCTGGGGATTTTAGCATGGCCTTATTATTATTAGCGCCGGTATCATCATGCCATGATAACATAAAGAAAAGGTAAGTACCATTATTTAATGTTCTAACAGATATGTTATGTCCCCATAATGAGGTAACATCAGTTTCGGATGATAGTTTTTTCCATTGATCAGATTGTGGATCAGCTTTAAATTTAATATTATCATCTGTATTCCTAGACAAAATTATATTATGCTCAGAGTTTTGAGCTTTACCTTCAATATGAGCGTACCCTACAGATATTATAGTAGGAATAATAAATAATAGTAACGGCCAAATTAATATACTAATAATAATTTTCATCCGCAAATTCGTGGCCTATAGTATATGAATGAACAAAGAATTTAAGAGTTTGACTTTTTCATTAACAACGGGTCAATTGGAACTCATAAAAAAGTAGAAACTAAATCTTAATATTAGAACAAAGTCATAAGTGATTTTGACGTCGAAAACATGTAGTTTTTGAACATAATTTACAATATGGGATTATAGGTTCAATTATCGAAATGGCTGTTAGCATGATTGCTCTATGTCAAAGAGTAAGAATTTCAAACTTATTCATTAGCGTCTCGTGTAAAGTGAAATATGGTCTTTAATTTTCTAAAAATAAATCAGTGACTACAAGAAAAAAAAATTTGGCATGTACAGTCTAGCTTGTGTTAATTAAAAAAAATTTTTAATGGATTAAATTTTTTGTTGGTTTTCAACCTAGAGCTTGTTCAGCAAAGTTCATATGCATAATTGCCCCCTTTGAATCGCCATCATTGAATGCTTTCATTCCTTCTTCAAAATGCTTCATTGCTTCAGCTGGAGCGTTGGCCATGGCTAGTTTCGCAGCATCTAAATGAGTTCTAGCCGCATCATTATCACCGCTTTTTAGTGCTTTAATCCCTTCTTCAAGGTGCATCTTTGCACTGCCAGAAGTATCTGAGGTTGTCATATTTGCACTGCTCGTTCCGTTGGTCATGTTTGTTCCCGCTGTTAGATTCGTCATATTTTGTGCCAATATTGAAGTTGGCCCTCCTATTACTAGTAAGGAAGCTATTGAAGCAATGACTAGTAGCATCGCATACATTCTGTTTACCATTTCTTATCCAATTTTAAATAGGCCATTAAAATATTTAAGCATCTATGTATATCTGCTGTTGGAACTGGGATATCATAATCCCGTATAAAATTTAACTTGGAGCTAAATCCCTAGCTTGCAATATATCTAGTTATATTCACGACGGAATGGGGCAGCGGCAGGGAGAGGAATTTGGAGTATATTTGTTCGTATTGAAAGGCCCGTGACAATAGATTGGTCGAGATTTCATCCTCTGTCTTGTTTCCAGATATGAGATAGTTTTTAAAGTGTCTGTAGCTGTCTGTTTCAGATGCTAATGAATTTACTAATGCATCGTGAATATACTTGTAATCCTTAGGATAAGTTAAATTTTCAGCAATATTGATAAGGTACTGAAATTTAGGAATAAATGAATTCGTAATAGATACTAAGGTATAATTATCATATTGATTCATTCTCCATTTTCCAATTTCATCCTGATATGATTTGGTCAAATTTTGGGACTGATGGACTAAATTATCAACGGACTCCCGAAACTCTTCGAGCGAGGTTTGAGCAAAAGGAGTTACTTTTGGAAATTTACTGATTCCCTCAGCAATATAATTCGAGTAACAGGCAACTGGTAGAATTAACAATAATATAATTAATTCTCCACTTAACTGAGTTCTAAACTCTTTACACATAATCAATAGAATATCATATAAGCTGCTAAATTTGTTCCTGCAAGTGGTATTATCCTAAATACTTCAGGATAACTAAATAAAACAAGTGGAATCGTGAATATGATCCCGATTAGAAAGACATGTCTCACCTTTTTTGCTTATGTCCTGGGCTGATTCGCTTGTTGTTTCACTCAGTACCTCATATTCTAAATCAGTGACCTTCTTTCTTATGAAATTTTAAATTGAACAGCGAATAGAAGTAATAATAAGAGCTGAAAATACTTTTTAGGATTAGAAAATAATGGACAAATTATATCTTTAATTAGTAACAAACTTTACATTATATTAATTTATAATACTTACAAGAAATATGCTGAAAAGTTGTAAATATTATTCGGGTTCGGTGGAACTGATAACGCTACCACTTCAATTTTGGAACCCACTGTTTTTTATTTTATTGTATTCTTGACTCTGTTATCGGAGTTTTTAGAAGCTCTCCGATTTCGTTATGCATTTTTAACAGATTGAATCCTTTTTCAGTTGTTTTGTAGGTTTGTACACCTTCTAAATATTCGAGTAAATTATTTTCAATAAGTACGGATAGATATTCTTTCAATTGAGCGTAGCTGAGGAAGGCTTTGTACATGATTTTTGTTTTTGTTGCACCACC
>VBPX01000026.1 GCA_005877075.1 Nitrososphaerota archaeon
CAAAAGGAAAATTATTCGTAGCATTTTCTAGTACATCCAAAGATGAAATATACAAGCTTGACGGTGCAGTGAGACAAGAAGGCTCCAAGATACAACTACTAAGAAAGTTTCTTATGTTAAGAGAAGAGATTGTATCAAAGTACAATGCAGATTATGTCATAATTGACACAAGCCCTGGTATTCGGTATTGGTCAATCAATTCCCTTGCTATTGCCGATACGATTTTTCTATCCTTGAAGATGGACGGTATTGATTTAAAAGGAACCAGACTCCTGGCCAGAGAAATTTATGATAGTCTGACAAAGCTTGGAACAAAATCGTATTTATTGCTAAACAGAGCTGCAGGATATTGCTTGCCTTCTGGCCCAGCGGACGAAAAAACCTTTTCCACCCAAGAAGTTTATACGAACACAGCCGGCGATCAGAAAGCAATAATTTCCAAACTCAATGCAGATATCGGAATGGAGACAATACTTTCTATCCCATGTTATTGTGATATTCAGTTTGATAGCAATGAATTTTTAACAGCGTTAAGATATCCTGATCATCCATTTGCAGGTAATATTGACACACTCATACAAAGACTTCAGGAAATGAAGAGTTAAATATAAAATATCGCCGCTACTCAGCATCATTTAGTATAATGCATGAAGTAAGGATTCCCGGGCTTTCAAGTTTAGTAGGACAGGCAACTGCGGATAAGACTGATTCTGGAATAATTTTACTTATGAGTCCTCCTGGAGGTGGAAAAACTCTTTTTTGTAGGCAGATGATTACTGACTGCTTACAAAGTGAATCAAGATGCATATATATTAATTCAAGCATAACGCCTAAAGAGTTTGAAAATCTTTTTAACAACATAGCTGACCTCAAAAATCTGAAATTTTTGAATCCGTATTTGATGCCTGATGTGATTAATAAAGAAGATGGTGGGTCGACAAGCATCAACGATACGAAGCTTTCAGCTGCGCTTCAAGAAATTCGCAAGTTCATCAATGATTGGTCTTCATCTGGGCCTAATACGGCTGAAGGAATGCAGAAGGAATCTGCATCTACTATTAATTACCTCCCGAAGTGTGTTATTGTACTTGATTCTCTCACACATTTGTTAACCATATTTGAAGAAGATAAAGTCCTGAAGTTTGTTAACGCATTATCATTTGTTACTAAAGAATTTGAAGCCCTGGCATTGATTACTATGGCTGGTACACAATCTGGTAATGAATCTATTTTAAATAAATTAAGTTCAATTTTTGATATCGTTCTAGAGATCGATATTCAAAAGGAAAATGACAAGGTAACCCGTAAACTAAAATTATTATCAATTAAAGGCGCGAGTAGCAAATCATCTTCAACCACATTCAATATTGAAGAAGATGGTGCTTTAGAATTTGAAACTGAATTAACTGCAAAATCAAAATTATCTATTTGTGGTCTATGTAAAGCACCGATTTTGGAAGAGCCTGAGTACTACCTAGATATGCCCTTCCATCATAACCACGTTACAATTTACCAAAAGCTTGCTGGAGCATTTGGTCCAGCGCGTGTATCGGATGTTGGACCTTCAGGAGTTATAGATGCCTCATTTTTCTTTGTGGATGTTGTTGGTCTATCCGATCCTGCTCTCTCAGTGAGAAGGCAGATAGAAAAAATAGAAGCGTTAAATGATATGATAGGTCATTGCCAGATCTTCAAGAAAACATCTGATAAGAGAGTCCTTCCGACTGGCGATGGCATGGCTATCGGTTTCATGCTGAGTCCTGAATCTCCTCTCCAGCTTGGCATCGAATTGCATCAAGCTCTAAAAAAGTATAATGAGCATACGAACAAGGAAGATGGATCCTTTCTTGACGTTCGTATAGGTCTTGCGTCAGGATCTGTCTTTATAGTAAATGATGTAAATTCTAACCAGAATATATGGGGACCAGGAATTATTTTTGCCAGGCGTGTTATGGATGTTGGTGATGGAGGGCATATATTGTTAGCAGGAACTCTAGCCGAGTCCTTATTGGCGTTGGACGATAAATATCGAAACATTATAAATTTACTGGGTGAATATCAGGTAAAACATGGACAGACTATAAAGATATACTCAGCATACTCTCCTAATGAATTTGGTAATCCTGTAAAACCTTTACGTTTCAAATCTTAGTATCGATTAACCTATCAATATTATTCTAATATCCGATAAACGAAAAATGATGTCTATTGAATTTTAAGTACAGCTCTAAACCTTAATTCCCCCTTCACAACCTTGTCATAAGCAGTATTCATTTCATCCAAAGGAAATGTTTCTGTCAGGACACGAACTTTACCTTTAGCCACATAATCAAGTGCCTCATAGAGATATTCTCTGTCATTTTGCACAGAACCTATAATGCGTCCTCGATTCATCAACAAATGTCCCGTCACAATAAAACAAGTCTTCCGTCCGGCCTTAATCCCTTTAGTGTGTCACCTGTTGCCTTGTAGGAGTTACTAGTTGCTAGGATCACATCTGCCCCGCCGGATTTCTTTAGGCCTTTTCCATCTGATATCACGACATCTGCGCCAAGTTTGTAGGCTAACTCTTCTTTATCCTTCGAATGGGTTATTGCAATTGTTTCAAATCCACATACCTTTGCATACTGAATTGCAAGATGACCGAGACCTCCCACACCAACAATTGCAATACGTTCGTGTGGCTTTGGTTCGGCAATTCTTAAACCACTATAAACAGTATATCCCGCACAGAATATTGGAGCTGCCTGTTCATATTGTAATCCTTCGGGCAATAATTGGGTCGCATCAGCATATGCCACCATATATTCTGCGTGACCACCGGCAATATTAACACCTGTTCCGATCTGTTCTGAACAAAACAACGATTTTCCTCTTTGGCACCATTCACACCTACCACACGTGTGTTGTACCCAAGGGACCCCTACTCTGTCTCCTATTTTTCTAGTTGTAACATTTTGACCTAACTCGACTATTTCTCCAACTGGTTCGTGACCTATGGTATTAGGAAAACGTGCTGGAAGAATACCTTCTGTCATATGTACGTCTGTATAACATATTCCACTTGCATGCATCTTGATAAGGACCTGGTCGGAACCAGGCTTAGGAGTGGGCACGTCTTTTAATTGCCATTTGCCATGAACCTCTGGAACTACAGCTGCTTTCATTTTGAATCAAATTCTTTGTAAGAGAGGCCTAAAATATTTCTTTTGAGGCAAAATCAATTCAAGATAAAAATAGATCCAACTAATAAATAAAAAGAGCTCTAAATATTAATTCAAAATAAGAATTTGATCACATTGCTCTTAATTGTTCTAACCACAAATGTGTGCTCAATTATTATCGGAATCCTCAGAGTACAGGCAATGTGGCCATTTGATCAAATGTTTCCTGAACAATCACCACCTTTAACAAATCAAACTAGCAATTCAAGCCAGTCATCAGGTACGCCAACCGGTCAAGCTCCTTATTGAAGACAAACTAAAATTAGTTGAACTTGGCCTCCTTTTATTCTTAGGTCGTTACTAAGAATTTGTCTCATGTAAATGAACACCGATCTCTAAAAGTTGAACTTTTCTATGTGTATATCTTCGACTATATCTTTGACTTTCTCTTCAACAGAATAATTTTTTTGCTTTTATGCGGCGATCTACACTTATTTATACTTTATAAGATTTACATGATTATGAATTCAGGAGGAAAAGCTAGTTCGATTATAATTGGTATCATTGCAGCGATAGTCATAATAGCGATACTTATTTTCTTAGTAAACGTCCTTGCTCCTATAATCGTCGGTATAATTATCTTTATAATAATCATAGCAGTTGCATATTGGGTATATCAGCAATTGAGAAGCAGAGGGTAGTATGAATCAAGAATGCTTATACCATGATAATCTTGGTCACGTAAAATCTAATATAGCGGAGAATTAGAGAATCAACCGAGATACTATTATAAATCATAGTGATCATTAAATTGTATATGAATTATATAATATCACTAGTTACTCTTACAATTATATTTACGTTACCAAATATGGGTTTTGCTCAAACCACAGCCAATTCTACACAAGTAAATGATCAAGAAGTAAAGTTAATTTCACCTGTTTTACAGAAGGTCTCTGAAAAAGGAACATATTTAGTCGCGATGAAGTCTGGACAGTCATCCCTTTCAACCGGACTTAATATAGAGATAGTTTTTCTGAATAAAACATCTCCATACTTGAATGCACCACCTCCCAATTCTGAATCCAATTTATCAAGTACAGAATATACAAAAAATAGCGGCCTTGTAATACCATCGGTAATTGAAAGAACACTCCCTGTAAAAAGTTACGATATTACAATATATTCAAGTGATGGCAAGGAGCTCTGGAAGAAAACTAATCAAATCCCCCAAGGAGGGCGTGCTCCTCAAACTATCATGTTAAAGGATTATAATATTGGAGACATAACTATAAGCATCAAAAATATTATTCCGGATCCGGCCCTTGCAGATATATTACTCAAGCAAAATGGAAATAATTCGAATGCACTATTGGTTCTAAACCAATCTGCCTCCAAGGAATCATCAAGTGATTCTGTAGAATTTAAAACTAAGATCATAGTTATTTGATATAAAATTGTATGTGAAAGGAAGTTTATCCAGAGAGTAACGATTTTATTATATAATTAGACGTCTTTAAGTTTTTAAGATTACTTGTTCATAGTATTGTATTGACATGGTCTTATTTTGCTGGCCTACGATATGTGCCTAACATGATTTTAGGAACTTGTACTTTTTTCTCTTGTATTTTTATTATTGAATTCTAAGATTGCCTCCAGGATATCAGATTAGAATTTGATATGCTAGTCGAGCAGAGATTTAGTTGTTTCTGACTTATCTATAATCCTTTAATACTATGTGGACTTGATAAGTGTATGGACGTAAGAATATTCGTCATCGGAATTGCGATTGGAATCGTTCTTTCAGGTGGAACAAGCGTATTGGCCATTAGTAATAGTACAGGAAACAATACAAACTCAGACATCGGTACCGCAAAGGAGCTTGAAAAACTGACTGGTAACAACTCGTTGACTAATTTGACAACACTGACTACGTTCAATCAGTCGGGATCAAATCAAACAAACCAAACTTCAAATCAGACAGGGAATAATTCTGGACAATACCCTTAATTTTTTTGGCAAATTTATGAGGTAGAATTTTAAAGTAACGTACCTTATTCTTAAAGTAAACAAAGCTGTAAGAGTTAACAGGTTTACGTTATCCCGGTTTACCTTATCCCGACTAATTTAAAAACTCTATTTCTATCGCAGGTATAATTGTAAACTGAAAGGGTTTGCGTCAATGTCTAATTGTTTGTGTTCAATAATTAATATTACACAAGACATCTATCTATATGCTGGTGTATTTTTATATAAAAATTGTCAGAATCAAAGATGTTAACCTTCATAAACTTTAATGATCATATATATTCAGAATGCTAAAAAACACCTCGGATGTACTTGATATTATAAGAAAATGCAGAGAATTAAGGGATGTAGGGAATAAGTCTATGCTTTTAGAATATATCAATCAATTGTTGCCTGTAGAATTGAGGGTAAAGATTCCTTCGCTTATTACAAATGACGGAATTGATAACTTGCTGAGCTGGATTGAGGTAAAAATTTCACCGCCCATTTATGGACTTGCGAAGGCCTAAAATATTGGTTATTGATCTAACTCCATCGTAACGTAGTTCTGTTCATTTGCATAGTAGAGTAATAGTAATTGTATAATCTTATTTGAGATATTGTTGCTACGAAAGACTAATGATGGATTCAAATAAACACTAAATGGTACTCTTCATTTTTGTTGGCCTGTCAATACCTGTATAATAGTCAAGTTCACCTTAATCTCACCAGAGTAAAGGTTGTACAAAAAATTGTTGGACGACCTATCTGTAAAGAAATGATATGGTTTTAGCAAAAAATGTTCAAAGGCCAGCATTACTGTTTAAGCAAGAAACTGGTCTGTAGTTTAGATTTGCTTTAATTTTCTTCCGTATCTTTGGCGTGCTCTGCTTCTGGTGCCGGTTCTGGTGCCGGTTCTGGTTCCACGTCACCTGGCTCTTCAGGCTCCGGTTCAACTTGGCCCATTTGCACATACAAATCTTTTTCTGACATGATCTTCTAAATTCTACAATATATTTATGTATTTATAATCAAAACCGTATAAAAAGATGGCAGAATGCGAGCTCAATAATTTTAATAACTAATATAATCTGTTTATGGATTAATGCTTCTTTAGTTTCTAATAATTAGTAATTTTGCTTTAACTTAACGAATGTCGTATTAGATTCGTAATCAAAAAAAATAAAAAAGGATTAGGCTGGTTCCTTGGATTCCTCGTCCTCATCTACCATGTCTGCAGCTTCTTCACGCAGGTTTTCTGCCGGTCCAGTTGTCTCCGGATCATTCTCTGCGGCTCCAATTTTTTTCTGGTTTTTTTGTGCTGATTCAATGTCTTCACTATCGTCTTTTCTATCACTCATCATAAAGGTAAGACCAACATAGGTTAAGTATGTGTCATGGATTAATATGATATAAGTTTAGACCGTCTTCTAACTATTACCAATAGACAAAATTGTTAGCTTAGAAAATTGTTAATATGTAAACCAACTAATAAGAACTGTACAAAATTTTTTTTCTGCTTTAGAATATTACTATTAATTGTATCGTCTTATTTGAATTATGCTACATACTATTCCAGAAGAATTTTAGATACATGATGATCAGATAAATATTCTGAAGTGATAAATTACTTAAAAAACTACGAATGTTTTGACATAATTTCAAACGAAGCTAGTCTAAAGGCTGAAATTCCGGTTCTGAATGGATATGCTCCGCCACCAGTAAGAGTTTTTGGATCTATCCATTCATGAAAAATTTTATCATGGTCGGGTTTAACCTTACCGTTACTTAGAAGCAGATTTGAAAGTAAAGTATTGCACTCATGAATCTGACCACAACGGAACCTAGTCAGCAATTCCATAGCTGTAATCCATGGCCAGTAGGTGTGATTATGATATTCATTTGGTTGAAGAACCCAAGGTCCAGTTTTCTGAAGAGGTTTTTCTGTTACCAACGGAATCCCATCCTGCCAAATCCTAGTTCTGAGTGATCCTAGAGTTAGTAGCATTCTCTTACGAATTACCTCAGCCTTATTATCATGTGGTACAATTTTTTTTTCATGTTCCAGACAACATTCTCCTAAATGAAAACTATTTGAACTCTTTGTAAATCTAGATGGTAACTGCTCCGTAATAGCCAATATATAGAATATCGTATCCTGGTAAAGAGTATTTGACGAGGTATCGTTAGAGGTTTTTTCTGAATTAATATCTAGATAGCAGGCATTTTTTTGTGACCACATTTTCTTTTCGATTGCTTCTACAAGATTTGAAGCAATTGATTGAATTCTTAGAGCTTCTTTATCATTATTTAGTACACATAACAATTTAGCAAAGCTTCCCAAGGCTAATAGCCAACAGCCTTGACTATAAACAATTTTTCCCTCTCGGAGAACGGTGTCCATCCAATCTTCGTTATAGTCTTGTTCAAGTAGCCCATCGCCGTCTTCATCTTGAGAAAGGAGAAATTCAATTCCTTGAAAAAGTAAAGGTACCAAAAATGCGATCGCATCTGAAAGCACCACAGATTTTCCATTTAGGTCGACAGATTCATTTATCATTCTAGTTAGAATCCAAGATGAGACATAGATCATTAATGCGGTGGAATCTATATCAGGATTAAGAGCATATATCTCTGAAAAATTATCATAAATTGTAGTTGGAAGTGCACCTATAAAATTTTTAGCTTGCCTATTGCTTGCGCTTAATGGAGTAAAGTCTGTTTCGGGAGATCCCCTTCCATAAATTAACTTGTCACAATTGTGTCCTATTTGATTTTTCCATATATACTTTAGATGATCTAATACAGCAAGACGATGTCCGGAAAGATATTGGTCTTTTAATATGTAAGCTGCATCTCTACACCAAACCGCCTTATAATAGTCACCGGGTTCTGTATTCTGTGAGGTATATTTTTCAGTAAGAGCTAAAAAATTCCTTATGTTACTGCCAATTGTCTTACCTTGTCTCTCGCATCCATCGATTTTTAAGACACCCAATTCTTGTTGTCCTCACTTTATGGTTACTTATTAATTATTCTATAATGGAATCCTAGCAATTTTTCGTCTAGTTAATTATAATGGTCAATTAGAATCGAATTGAGCTTATACGTAATTACCATACTTTATTCAGTAAACTTTTGAGACTATGTTTGAAGCGTCTTTTTGCAAACTTCTTTACTGAGCCATTCATTATGGCTCGTTGTTGAAGTGTTGCATCCATGGAACGGATTATTATTTTGACAGCCTCTTCATTATTACTATATCTCAAATGTTGTGGGACGAATTCAGTGTTACCACCGAAACTTGGTACTACAGGCATAAGTCCTGCTGACATTGCCTCAGCTACACAAATTCCAAATGGTTCACCTATAGTTGGATGAAAGAGTACCTTTGATTTTCCGAAAAGATCCAACAAATTGTTGATATCTAAATTTGTTTTCAATTCGATTGTTTCGGACAGCCCATATTTTTTGATAAGTTTTTCAAGGTGGTGATAGTAGGGGTAATAGGATTTTGATATGTTCCCCACAATACTCATTTCGAACTTGAAGTCCATTGCTTTAAGTAATCTAGCCACTTCTATTGCCAATTCAATGTTTTTATCTGGGTTAAATCTGCCAAGTACAATTATCCGATCCTCTCTGAAATCAGAACTAACCACACGACTAAAAAACTCAATGTCAACTGGAGGATAAATTATTTTGGGGTTAATACTTGGGTAAAGCGAATGAACAGCATTTGAGCTGAAAACAGAATTCGTTAACACTGTGGAATTGTTCATCATTTGATTATATACTGCAAGGGCTTTTTGTCGAAGCTTTTCTAGCGAAGAATATCTGTATTTAGACATTTCCATGAAATTTCGCAAGACAGTATCATACTTTAGATTACGAATTAATTCTGGAACAAGAGGATAATGACAATAGGTTACAAATTTGCTAGTTTTTCCACGTTCTGCTAGCATATTAGATGGAAGAATGTCCCCATGCGTATTCATAACCAGATCATACTGATTGTGTTCAGAACTCTCCGTCTGATTTCCTTTCCCTAATAAAAAATCGATGTCTACTTTAACTACACTATTTACAAAACTGCGTAGTTTAGAAATACCAAAAATCCTCTCAAGCTGTTGCCAATTGGGTTCTGTGAACGTAATTAGATCAATTGAACAATTCATCTCCTTTAATGTCTCTAAGGATGCTACAGCTAGACGTTCAGCACCCCCGCCTGCATTAAGATTTTCATGAATTAATTTTACACTTTTCAAATTGTTATTATAACGTCTTCAAATCTTATTAGCAGGTAGAGCAATTTAATTCTTAAGTACTTTGTTCTGCTAAGTACAATATGAAGATTTTCAGACCGAGCAACTACTTTAGTTATCAGTGTTCGCTTTGCAATCTATATTTTAAAAGCCTTGGAGAAATGCAAAAACATATACTTACAGACCATTTACTTAAAGTTAAGAATACTTGAATCTGATTCCTTGACCTGTATTTTTGAAGCTTTTATCATATTTGTGCACTTTTAATGTAAGTTTGAATAATAATTGGTTCAAGTACAGGAACAGAAGAAATAGCATTAGAATTTGCGAAGCCAGGCTATAATGCGGTTGTAAATTCTAGAAACTATGAAGAATTATCTATTACTGAATGAAGTTACGGAATCAGGAACATAGTCCAAATATAAACGCTAATTGTTTCCATAATGGGTAAAATTGATAACTGCAGCAAACTGTATTATTTACGTAGTGAAGAGTGAACCTCAGTTTATTCTCAAATCACTTAACGACAGCATTTGTTTTCTTGAGAGATGCCCACTGTTTATTTAGATACTAGTGACGATTATAAGTTGTAACTTAATTAGCTGGCCAATAATATTATTATTCTAATCAAAAAAGACTCTTTCCCAATTTCTTCAAATCTTAATTAAATATGTTGTAATAATAATATTAATGCCAAGAGGAGTCAAAAAAGGACTAACTACAAAGAAGTTTGATCGATGTGTGACGAAAGTGAAGTCAAAATCCGGTAAAAAAGTGAACCCTTATGCAGTATGCAATGCAAGTATGTCTGGCAAAACAAAGCATAAAAACAAAAGATAACAAAAGATACAACTCTTTTTCACGAAATAAAATCAAATCCCATATTTTTCTTTCCCATATCCAATATAGATATAGTTGCGAATGTTCGACTCGATTTATGTAAGCAAAAAATCATCAAGAAAAAATTGTACAGCAATCCTTTGAATATGGATTATTTGAAATTCCTCATTTAAGAGAATGTACAGTAAAAGTCTAAATTTCCTACTTTTGCCGATAGCTGGTATAACAAGCAAGATCATCAAACCCCAGAAGGAAGCATAAATTACAATAAGGCCATTAGTGTTGAAACATATACCATTTCTAAAATTATCTAATATTATTTAGACTCATATACTTTCTATTAACATCAGAGTGATAATCCGATAACGAAAGCGATACACAGTTAAGATAAGTTATTACACGTTACCCAACTAATGATCACAAATTTATCTACACTTCAATCAAATGTTTTAAAAAAACGGGAATGTAAGCTCAAATTACCGCCTGCGGTTAGTCTTTACGGTAATTCTGAGCATCTTCCTTTGTGATTGAAAAATACACTTTGTGTCCGTCAAATCTTTCGACTAGGCTTTTTGGCAAATAGAATTTATCTTTGTCCACTACTCCTTTTTTAGTGACAACAATCTCGGGTTCAACCTCATGTACTTCACCCAAGTCGTAGTCATTTATGCCTCGTGCTTCTTTCTTTACGATATCTTCCCAATTTGTTATATTGCTC
>VBPX01000027.1 GCA_005877075.1 Nitrososphaerota archaeon
GATAAGGGCGGGTCATTTTGAGGCTTTATACGATTGCGTTGTACTGACACATTAAGTGTCCATATTTCCAACTTTTGCTAACATTAGTTACAATTTTCCATGTTCTTATTACAAATGATAATGTCAATCAAAAAGGTAAAATGTACCAATAGGGCGGTAAAGATTTACTAAATTGCAAGATGATGTGTATGATGTGTATACCAAGCTTGAGCTAAGATGTGACATGATACATCGCAACCTTAACCTTGACAATGCCCAATTTCTGAGACTATCGCAAAATTCCTTCATTTCCTCTACACTTAATAGTTCATTCATATAGTTCAACTCATACGGTATGTACTTAGTTTTTGAAGGGAATCAGTCACATACTCTATTATGCTCTTAATTCTAACAGTGCTGGCTGAAATTAATGGATAAAGTTTATCTGCCTGAAGAATGCGCTAGATTATATACTTAGTTGTAGTATATTACCTAGTATTGAAACAAAATAGTTTTCCTATGAGGGATTGGCATGTTAAACATATGGAACAAACTCTTGTTAGATTTGTCACAGGTCTATCTGAGAATGCAACACGGTGGGAAAAAAGGCTGAATAAGAAATATGGCAGAATCGGTAAAGTATGTAAAAGACTAGAATATGATATAAAGCACGGCGTGGAGAAGAAGCAAGTTTATTCATTTTTGCAATCAATTAGAACCGATCCTTCTTTTTCTGACGTTAGGAATCGTGAAGGTTCAATGATAAGGCTGGATGAGATACAAGAATATTTCAAAGAATCACCTATATATGATCTACGACAAGTAAAGCCATACTATTAGAGATGGACGACCGCTAATTAAATAAGATTATTGGTTTATGCAGACCCTAATAAATACCCGTTATAGTTCGGGCTCAGTAATATGTGACGATATCGGAGTTAAAACTAGATTTCTGTAAGTTATTCGAAAGTAAGGCTTTAGGGTTTATGGAATCTGTTTATACAAGTTAAAATTGAAATTATGAGACGCTACCAATTATAGGAATAGTAATATTAAATAAAGCTTTTAATCCTAATTCTAATTTCAAATTATTAATAAAATAATGTAACATTAAAATGTCAAACGAACCAAGATTTGAAGATATAGGTTTTCGACTTGCCATGTATCTTAGACGATCTGTCAATGAAAATTTGAGAGAGGCGGTATCCTTACGATTATCTATATTAGTAAGGAAATAGTAAAATTATTCTAAATATGGCTTCAATAGATGAGCATATAATTCGATGTAGTGAATGTGGAAGAAATTTGATTGTAAAAGATATAGTTAACAACGGAGTGGCATTTTTAAGTCATCTGAAAGTGGATCATGGGATTACATATTCTGTTCAACGTATGACACAAACAAGGATTAAAAGCAAAAAATCTAACGATAACGATTACGAAGTTAAGTTTTTCTCTTAAGGTAATGAGAGCTCTTCTACGGAGCTACTTTATATTAAACCATTTTTGACTCAATTTTTTGGCCTGATAAATTATTTCATTTTGAGATATTACTAAGATTTCGACCACTTTCTCATCCATTGCAATAGTGTAATGATAGATTCCATTAATTCCTGAAATAGTTTTTACACTTTGCTTTAATAAAGAAAGAGGAAGATTGGAATCATATTCACATTTCTGGTCACGGTTCTGGTAATTAAATTAAAAAGATAATTGAGGACAGTAATTCGAAATTACTTGTACCGGTATGTACTGAACATGAAGAATTTCACAAGAAATGGCACTCCAATTTTTTCCTTTCTGCTTGACATTTTATCCAGTACTTTAGGCCCAAGCATGATTATTTAGTTTCCAAATGTGCAAACGGTATATTTTAAAGGACACAACCTAGCATAAATATGATATCAATGGTTAGTAAGTCTGATAATTGCGCTCAATGTCATCATCGAAGAGAATTTCATGTTTCCGACAAACATGGATATAATTATTGTCTAAAGTGTACTTGTAATGGATTTGAACTTTGAGTATGAAGAGCTATAATATCAAGTAAGAATATAATTTAATCCATAATTATTTTCATAATACTTTTAATAATTCAGTAAAGCTTCTCATTTTATGAAGCATGATCCGTGAACGGATCGGGCGAAATGGGAGCATTGGAAGCGTTTACGAGGAAACAATGAGCCCAGATAATGGTAAGAGTGCGGATAGAAGAGCAATCGAGATTATAGTATTTCTGATTGCAGTTCTAATTGTGCTTGGAGTATTATCTAGCCTATTATGAGTAATTTAGTTTTTATTTATTTTCTACAGGCACCAGAGGGATCCTGTTATCCATGCCAATGACTACATTGATTTAAAGTAAAGACAATCACATACCCTACAAGGATGTTTGTTGTCTATTTGACCAACATAATATACATGTTGGTTTTTAAGATGTAGACAATACGTGCAAGTGTCATATTGTCTCATTGAAGCAATAGTAGAATTATAAGGACATAAACGTTTGGAATTCTTAACTAAAAGTTGGTATCATTTGGTTACTTCCCCCGACTCTAACATACGTTGCTATCAAATTCGTTCCGCTCACCGCACTTTGACAGTGAGTTTTCTTTAGCATTTTATCTTGTTTCTTTAGTCTGTTAACTAATCCGGACCACTGTTCTTTTTGATTGTGCATCCAAGGAGAATTTTTTCCACTTATTTTTTTAATTAATAATTAAACTATATTGATCATTTATCCATGCTTGTGAGTTTATGATTTGCAAGACCTCTATCATCAAATCGACCCGATCAGTCTTTTTATATTAGTTCGACTACAGTTATCACAAGCATTTGCCATGACTTGGTGGCCAGTCTACACACATTCCATGAGACCCACCAGTTTCAATAAGCAAAGAAAAGATAGGTTTTAATCGGATCAAACTTCTATATTATAATGATGAAAGCGAAAAAGCTACATTGGTTACAATTATCACGTTAATATTTGCTATAACAACCGGTTCAGTCGGTTTGGCATGGGGTGATTCTGACAAAGATTATTGTTAAGACCAAGTTGGTGATGGTCATTTCTGTTTTGATACTAAAGAAAAGTGTAAGCACGAACAGAAACATGATGAAATAGCAGAAAGTCATTGCTATAACAAAGATCGAAATTAATAGGGGGTTTCTTTGATTTATTGGCTAAACTATTAATAGATTTTCGCTGATCAAATGGATTGTTTGAAGTTTCAGCAAAGTCTTGCAGTATTCCTTCCTTTTTTACTTGGTATATTGGTACTAATTGACTAATTGACCACAATCGTGTCACTGTTTCCATAGATCATGATCGCTTGGAATTGGAATTGATTCTCTTGGTAAGTAAACCCTTCCTCTTAAAATAGAATCCTAGCCTTGTTTCTTATATTTAGGGTTCATGTTTTGAACCTATCATTCCATAGGTTTCTTTTCTTGTAATTTGCCCCATTTCTCAAAACACTTATCACAATATTTTTCTATTAAGAATGCACCTTCCATATCAAAACTTACAATTTTAGTAGGAATTCCATCGCACATTCTGCAAACTCCACCAGCAACTTTCTTTATTTCGTCATATTTTGCCTTTACTGTTAATCTTGTAGATTTTAATCTAGTTTGCAATCGTTCGAGTTTATCTTTATCTATTTTCAACGCCTGAATTGTAGGTTTTGAATTTAATTTCATTATTAAGAAGGATCAAATCTAGACATATTCTTACCCACATTTAGTCATATCGTCTTATGCAGCTTTCGTTCATTGATAATTTCGTTACCACCGACTTACCAAATAATGCTTTATCTAATTCTAATGCAGTAGGGAAGTAAATTAAATTTGAATTAATGATCTTTTTCAGAATTTGAATAAATCAGTAAATCTTTGAATGTTTTAAGACACTCATTGTAAAGTTCTTGATGAAATTTTGCTCCTTCTTGACAAAGTCTGGGATTCGTATATCCATGTGGATGATCGATATTCTGACAATGTCCGTTTTGCGTTTTTCGTTTAAGATTTGTAACAGACCAAGAAATAAACATTAATGCCATCACCCAGATTATATATTCAACATTATTATGATCATAACTAACTCGGCATTCATCCTGTTTTCTGTTAACTAGGTATTTGCTTGCCTCAACAGGACTTATCTCGCCCAATTTCCACATTAAAAAAGGGACGAAAACTCCCATACCACTCTTTTCTTTACTTTCTCTCACAACTTTCTTGAACGATTGCGACCAAGCTTCAATATCTGCTTCATTTATTTTGGAAATATCACTTTCAAGAAGCGAATTTTCTAATATCCTGTAAAAATGCAAGATAGTATCCTGATTCATTTTGTCCATACCATAAGTTGTTTTTATAACATATAATCCGTCACTTTTGGATCAGTCTTATTATAGAAATCCAAACGGACGCTCAACCATATTGCAAAGATGTAATATATTGCATAGATGACCGTCGATAGTCATCATAAGAGTATAGATTTTTCTGATAACATTTGCACGTGTACGGAATGCAATCATAAGATGAGTAGAGATTGCTTCAAACTTCATTGCGACTGTCGCAAAAAAGAAGACCATTTTATGGTGATCAGTGGGTTTGAATGATTTGAAGTAACTATCTAAAAATAAGATTAAAAATTTAATTAGTGAGAATATTAAATTTAAATTTACTAGACGTTACTAACTACAGTATTAACAAAATTTGAAATTAGATGTTTGTAAATCATTTTTGATCGGAATTTTGAGCTCGACTTTGTTGAAGATTTAAAATATTGGGTAAAAAGTTAGAACGTCGGTCCGGATTAGTGCTTCGTTATCTTTTGACCTCAAGTTGTCTCAAGAATAGAGACTCGTTCCTTTATCCCTTACTCCTTTGTACGGACGATTAGGATCATCAATGCAATAACTGATAATATTCTTATTTTTCAAATGCTGAACTTTCTTAATTCTTAATTGCGGTAACATAGATTTTTTCAGAAGGTTCATCAAAGTAGTATGCAGTAACCATAACGTTTGGCTCTCCCCTTATCATCTATCATTGCACTGTGCATTAGTAAGTTGTTAGTGTCATTTGCCAAAAACCACTTAATTTCGTCTTATGTCATTGATTCACTGAACGCATATTGCGCATTAATTATTTTCATCATTATTACTTTACGAGCGAAAGCGTATTAAAGGTTTGATATTAAGGATTGAGATAAAATTAAAAGCAGATGATTAGAATTTCTCAGCTATATAACAATTGTCGCTTCTGTTTAAATATATTTTATCTATACCTTCAAATAGTAACAAATGAAATTATAAATGAATTGATGTATCTTCTGGCTTATATTAATCTGTAAATACTTACCATTCTTAGTATCATTATCCACTCATCGTTCAAAATCTGACATAATATTTACAATAAATTTCTTGAAAACATGTAAATTTTATATCGGATTCTGTGGAACTGATAATGCTACGATTATGAACCCAAGTAGTGCATATTGTTAGTGTACTCGCAAACTATCTACTGCGTCCATGATTACTTGAGTAGCGTGTACTCCAAACTTTGCCTTACAATAGTTTTCATTTGTCAACTTTGAATCAAGCCTGTTTGTCCTTATCAACTGTGAAACCCTATTTACTGCAGCGAGATAATTCATTGAAGATATCCAAGTCAGTATGATTGTACATTTGTCGCAAACTTCAACTTTAGCATTGGCCCCATATATTTCACCACAAAAAACGCATTTGTTATATACTATTGATTTATTAGCTCTAGGAGCATTAATGCCAAAATGAACTGTATTAAAACAATCAATACATAAGTGTTGGTTACATGTTGAGCATGTATGGTATTCTTCATGTTTACTACATTTTTCACACACTGTCATTGCTTAGAAGCACCACGAGCAAGACATATTCAAGGAACGATTGTTGTCGTGAATTATAATAACCATTGTATATCTGCTATATTATTAATTACGTAATCTCTCCTATATCTAGTATACAAATAACTACAGGCGTAAATGTTTAATTATCATTTTTGGGGGTTTGTGGACCATTTTTATTTTTAAAGCAGTTTAAAATATTTCTAACTCTATTATGGATAGTGTAATCGTAATCGGAAACTACTGATAATGGATAAATTCTTGCTCAAAGGATAATTTTAGTTATTATCATTAGTCTTCCTTATCTTCCTCTTCCTGTTCCTCTTCCTCTTTTTCCTGTTCGACGTCTTCTAGTTCATGGGTTTCATCCTTTATTTCTTCTCTTTCGTCATCTTTCATCTCTTCTCTTTCAGATTCGTCGCTCATGGTCTAATAATTAAGATACAAACTATAATAAAAATAATTACAAATGTTTAATTTTATATTTCTACTAGATACGGACTAGGAATAAGGCCGCTAATGGCTCCGCAAGTCCAATGGTCAACGAGTCGAACATGTCATTAGGTTCTAAATTAAGATACTCACGACGCTTCCTGCTTATGTTTATAAAACACGATCCTATAGATTACATGTAGAAATTTTTGCTCTATCCGTCCTTGAAATTTATGTTTCTATGTGCCCCATCGCAAAATGGCTTATTCTCTGAAGCACCACACCGACAGAGAGTATAATGTTCCATCGACGCCCCTTCACCAAACTCTACTCTCTCTCCAAGAAGTTCTATTCCTCCAGTGATATGATAAGGTCCGTTTTTTGAAACTGTAACCATTGGATCTCTTTTTTCTTCTGGGTCCCTATATTCAGTATCACTTGTAGAATAGCTGAGGGCACCAGAAGGACACTTTCTAATTGTATCTATTACTTCTTGTATTTTAGCACCATCAGGATCAATCCATGGTCTTTCATTAAGCTTGAAAACCGATGGCAAATTGTCTACACATTCAGTGGCGTGAGAACAAATTTTCCTATTATCGTGTATAGTGATTTCCTTTCCAAAATAGTTCCGTCTCTTGTCTTTAATTCTCTTTTCGTTATCATTCTCGTTCAGAGTTTTGTTTAGACTTGAAAATCCGATTGTTCCGTGTGTTCCATCACAAAATGGTTTATTTTTTGATCCACCGCATCTACACAAGGCGACTCCGCGTATAGTTGAAAGTGGCTCACTTTTTGAGTTCTGAAGATTGTCAACTACCTTAGGTTTCATGTCGTTTATCAAGTAATATGGACCATTTACTAGTGGGAGAATCTTCGGCTTCATTTGATGATTAACATCAGCATCAACATTATTTTTATCCGATATCATGCAAAAAACAACTTGTTTTGGTTCTTTGGAATAGTAATATTTTTGTTACCTGATAAAAAGTTCATCGACATAACACCATTTCCATTTTTCACCAGGTTCAAAAGATTTTATGATTGGGTGACCTGTTGACTTAAAATGCTTTGTCCCGTGTTTATTTACAGAAGAGTCACAGCATCCTACATGACCACACGTCAAGCAAAGGCGCAAATGCACCCAGTCAGATCCGATTTTTTCACATTCTTCACATCCTTTTGTATTTCCATCGATTCTTTGATTGACTTTATCCATGTGATCACATGAATCCGCAACTTTATTGTTCACTTCGCTTCATATTATGAGCCCCGAGAATATTTAATAGTTGTTAATTGATTCTTTTAGCTTTAACTGCTGGCTTGTTTTCATAAAATTGCCTAGATATCTTTGTTTTTATGGGCAATCTCATGTTTTGACAGAATTATGTCTGATAATTTCTAAATTAGTTTCGTTGCCACTTCCATCTTACTGAGATCAAAGAAATTTCAAATTCAATCACATCTTTTCTTGCTAGTGACAGTTATAGAAAGGCATTATCAAGTATTTCCTATCTTGGTTAATTTTTTGTGTGCCCCTTTTGTTGTTGAATAGTCCTTGATGAAGACATAGAATCATAACATATTGTTTATAATATTTTTGGTGAGCAGATAATATTGAATCAGAAGATTGTCAGAATCTTGATCATTGCAGGAATCTCACACTCGTCTAATTAATTAGCTATTTCTTGTAATAATTATCTGAAATCTGAAAAATTGAGTAAAGGATTATGGAAAAAAGGTTGCATACTTATGACCGGCTAACATTTTTTCCTACAAGGAAAGGTTGACACTAACTTAGATATATTCTGTCAATTTACTAATAGCTAGATGTTTGGAAGTGAAGATAAGAAATCTAAATGGAAAATGGAATATGAAGATACGATTTATAAAATTTATGACTGGAACAGAATTCTCGCAGCGTACTTTTTTCCAAAATACGATTTGGTGAAAACTACAGACATCGAAGATGAATTTATTGAAAAACTTAACCAATCCCATGAAAAGGTTAGAGGAGGAACTATTCTTTTTCCAATGATAAAATTGGACCTACTTGATAAGGAAGAAGGATTAGACTTGGATTATGCCATTGTTGCACTCGAACAAAATGTCCAACGAATTAAAGTATGGAAGGAATGGTTACTACAGAATCACGGAAAATTTGCTATAATTGGCAGGGCGATATATACTTCAAGAGAGGACAGGAATATGCTTTCAATTGCTCTTGGAATAGATTCAAATATTATTCTAGGAGAAAAAGAAACGCTCGTCGCATTATCTCCATTATTGGATGAACTTCATGAAGCAGATCTCCTATAGAAAATTTGTGCCTGTTACAAATAGCCAAATATTTGTTACTGATCTTAAGGATTGAATTTCTGAGCAAAAACTTACATCAGCATACCAATTTCTGCAGAGTAGAGCGGAGGTCTGTGAACCATTTTTAGTATATAAAAACAGTTCAAAATCTTTAATGATACAAATAGTTATGAATCCATATTTTATAATATCCAAATAATCACTGAATTTGGGTTAGCCGAATATTTCGGCATGGGAGAAGCGATAGGAATAATTGCTACACTGTTTGTGATTCTGTATTTTTCCAAGAAACAAACACAGAGTTTATCGATAGATATTGAAACAAAGGTTTTGAACGATTTGGCTCAAAGAATGCATGCACTACACCAGACATTGATTGAGTCCCCTCAACTTATAAAGGTGGTAAGCAAGGTTGATGCAAATTCACCTGAAGTTGCATATGCATATGATATTTTGTTTCCGTTCGCACATGTTTTTCATTTGCGGAAAAGTGTTAAGCGACAATGGGTGGACCGGATGGTTGCGATGGATGAAGAGTGCATTCGAACAAGGAGAAATAATGCAAATATGGAAAGCACTATTGAAATGTAAAAATAGTTTGATCCTGACTTCCAGGAATTCATTGATAAGGAGTTAATTCCTCTGGGTAAGAAATGAGTCCGGAGATCTCGTAGATTGGTCACTATATTATGGCTATGATGTGGTCCGTAGGTTTGTGAATCACTTTTACACAATTTTTAGACGCATTGCAACCTAGACCGTATGCGGATGATTCTCTATGAAGAAATCATAAAAAGGATAAAACAATAGTCACCATCCCTTCTAATCGAAGTTTTTGGTTGTGGCTAAGGGTAAGTTCATGTTAGTAGCGGGTTACGTAGCCCTTGAATTAATTATATTAGTCATGACGGCTTGCCTTATGTGAGCCTCCTCCGCAACCAGTTTTTGATAATCGCTTATAAAATTTGGATCCGGATTGTATATGACTTTCTCTAGCCTTTTTGGATCTTGTATCAAACCGCTAAGGTCTTTCTTAAAAAAACCAGGTTTACCTTCAAGCGGCACTTTTTGTTGCATTCTGTAAAAATCAGAGCCATTGTTGTATCGTTGTAACGGTGAGGAGTAGATCACTTCTTCCATTTCCTGAATTGTGGGTCTTGGTTCCAAATTCAAGAATCTTTCGCAAAGGCCTTTGTCCCAACCAATCAAATACTTCAAATGGGCGGAATAATAAGAGTCGTTTTCATACAGTGTATTAAATCCGTTTATTCTCCTTCTCAACCCATTTTCTTTTGGCCAAATTTGATTGGCTTGACCATGATTCCAGTTCTTTCTCTTGCAGCTTGCGCATCTGAGCGGAATATTTCCATCCTTTCCGTTTGTTCGATTAATCCACCTGTAGGCACAATGAGCACATTCGTACTCCTTAACTTTGATATTATGAATGGGCATTTAATACATGTAACCAATGGTAACGTCAAATATATCTATTCACCAATGGTAAAAGGTATTAAGTAAACGCAGTAATGTGCTGTGCTTATCATAGCTATATTCCCGAGTGTCAAACTTTAAACCAACGAAATTTATGTGTAATTTTATCAAATTTCCTGTAGAACTTGACGATATTTCTATCTACGAGTTGATTGTGTGTCCGCTTTGCCTACTTGTATACACCCGATACTTAAATCCCGAGAAACAGGTCTTTGTAACGAAAAAAGCCAGACCTGTTGTCCAAAAAGACATCAAGTACTGGAAAAAACCTCGACTGCTTTGAATGTCTGGATTATGTTTTTCGGCCTAAGATCAGTAAATCAACAATTATTTTTCAAACGAATTATTGGCAGCCAGCAAAGCCCGTGAACTGCTTGACCTTCGTTTTAGATTTGCTTAGTGGATTATTGCAACATGTAACTATTGGTGATTCGTACTATGTCTTCTTACTATTGGTGATTCGTACTATGTCTTCTTACTATTGGTGGTTGCCATCAATGTATTATCCAGGTTTCAATTTTTTGCTTGTGGTGATTATTTTTGCTATTGAATTTTGAACTTTCGATGAGTATGGACTAAAATTTCTTTAAAGAAAAACCTTGCAAACAAATTATTACCCACTGAAACTTTACTCGATTTCGTGAAATGCAAGATTAAAGGTTAATTGGAACCGTAAAGGTAAAAATCAATACAGTAACAATAGAACAGAATCATATACTATGAGTCTTTATAAATTAGCCCGGCTATAATTTAACATTGGCTTCTAAAAGAAGAGCAAGAAGAATTGGCAGAAAGTAAGGAATAGTAGTTAAAGGCATAATATATTACGGAGATCAATTTGTGGATGATTTTGATTTTTGTTACTTATTCATTTGACTTTGTCTTCCTCGGCTAAACCAAATTCCTTTAGCAATTTCAAACATTCCTTCGAACTCATAAACTCCGCTGTTGCGATATCCAAGACGCTGCTAAAAAACTCTTCCGCCTCGTGACTCTTACGACAGGGTTTACAATAATCTTTTTCTGGTAGCCATTTCCTTGCGGTTATATCATCATGCATATCCTTCATTGTATGTTTTATATACTCCAAAAACATTGGAAACAGTTTTATAGTTATGAAACTTTTTTCTTTATCGACAATCACACGATCATATTCTTCTTCAACTGAGATTCCTGCCCAATCCATTTTAATTGAATTACGTCGAGCTTGGTCACTTTCATTATAACTTCTATGGACCCATTCCATCTGATACAGGCGTTTTAATATACCATAGATCTTACTCTTTGAGACTATGCCCATGTCATTCTCAATCTGTTTGTGAACATTGTGGGCGCTCATACCTCTGGGACCAGCAGCTCGAAGGATGTCTAGAATCACCCATGTATATTCATCTGAAAAAAGAGAGGCATCTTGAGCACTTTTTACCGTTTGATGTTTGTAATATTTGTTCGTCATACCAATATTCTGGAATTCCGGGAATTTAAGATTTTCCGAATCCAAGAATTTAGAGGACGCCTAGTAAGTTTAATTGATGATTGACAACCTGAAAAAGGACTTCCTTCGAAGGCGGAAAGTAAAAATGACCCAAGTAAATAAGGAAGTAGACTCGGATAATAGGATTCTAAAATTTCTTTTGGAACGTTATGACTGCATAACAATTGGAGCTGTAATGCGATCTCGTAAACGCTTAGCTGGTATCAGGCAGGTCTGCCAGCATTGGTGATATTAGTGCACATCATGAATTTAGATGATCTAGAAAATATAGTACTACCAATAATGGGAACGGTAATAGGTATTCTTATCGGAATGTTACTTGTCATTGCATTCGCTGGTGATAGAGATAATGGATATTGAAAATGTAGGGAATGTAGCAGCGTCCCTAATTTCAGGAACAGTTATAGGTATTCTTATCGGATATGCAATAAAGATGGTACTAAGAATAGGACTTGTAATACTAGGTACCTTTTTTGCAGCCTTAACGTACATGCAATTTCAAGGTGTAGTTACTGTTAATTGGGATGAGGTAGATGTAATTTCAAAGGGTACCTTAGCCACTCTAATCGATTCGCAAATAACAGGACATACTGCTAACTCTATTCTCACTAACTTAGGACTTTCTCTGACAGGTAGTATGGCAATGGGATTTGCGATAGGATTTATGAAAGGGTGAAATGGTGACATATAAATGGCAGGATTGATTTCTATATTTGCTTCTATTCTTTTTTCCAATCCTCAGAAACAAAAACTAAACCTTGAGGAGAAATTCTTCTTTAATGTTGTTGGTTATCCAGACATAAAGAAGCTATTATCAAAATCTATAGTCTCAAAGGAACCCATTCACATACTCTTAACCGGTCCTCCTTCATCTTCTAAGACAGTCTTTTTATTAGAAATGTTAGACAGTTTGGAAGATACATATTATGTTGATGCAGTCGGTGCTTCAGGTCCTGGTTTGATGCAGCACTTATTCAGAAATGATACGAAATATCTATTAATAGATGAAATTGACAAGATGAAAAAGAGTGACCAAGCAGTCTTACTCAATGTGATGGAAACAGGAATTCTTTCAGAAACTAAATTGAAAAATAAAACAAGTCAAAAAAAGATGAAATTATGGATTTTTGCCACAAGCAATGATGTTGAAAGATTATCAGGACCGCTGAGATCAAGATTCATGGAGTTGCACCTAGATGAATATATCCTCGAAGAATTTATAGAAATTGCCCGACGACTGCTAAAGAAGCAATATCAACTGGATACTGCTATATCAGAAAAAATAGGATATTCTGTATGGAATAAAATGAAATCTAAGGATATTAGGGATGTGATCAAGATCGCAAAGTTGGTAAAGACTTCTAGTGATGTCGATTGGTTAATAGAAGTTCAAAATAAATATAGGAAAAAGAACAGTCGTATGACTTAGAATGGTCCGTCAATGAAAATTTGAGAGTCGATTTGAATTAGGATTAAAAATCTTGCTGGAAGTATTTCGATAGACTTTTGTATTTCTCTTATAAATATCAATTTGTATAGCATATTTGCTATTTTTAATCTCTGTTTGGAAATAGCAATCAACTGTTAATATTGAGCCCTAATTAGGACACCTTCTTCTATAGTTATGATATTTGAGCATTTATATAATTCTACAATTATTCAATTATTAGTCATGGGTTCACCTTGGAAAGCACTTTCAGATGATAACAGAAGACAGATTTTATCGATACTTAAAGAAAAAGATATGATTCCTACTGAAATAGCGGAACACTATAATTTTACGTTACCAGGAGTATCAGTCAACCTTCGTATTTTGAAAGATGCAGATTTGATAACAGAGAAGAAACAAGGGAGATACAGGTTATACTCTTTGAATAAAAAAGCACGATTCTTTGATGATATGTATGACTACAAGTTAAAATCGCTCAAGGAATATGTCGAAAACAAAGAGAGGAGGAGGAAAAAATGACTGAAGGCTTAGAAGACCACAAGATTGTTTCCAAGGACGATTGGATCGAGGCCCGCAAGGCACTTCTCAAAAAGGAAAAGGAGTTCACAATCTTGCGAGACCAACTTAGCCAGCAGCGACGCAAACTGCCTTGGGTAGCCGTTAATAAAGAGTATGTCTTTGAGGGACCAAATGGTAAGGAGACCCTCGCGGAACTTTTTGACGGAAAAAGCCAATTAATAGTTTATCATTTTATGTTTGATCCAAGTTGGGAGGCGGCATGTTTGCACTGCTCATTTTGGGCTGACAATTTCAATGGAATAATTGTACACCTGAATCAACGGGACGTTACCATGATCGCCGTTTCTAGGGCTCCGTATAGTAAGTTGACCAAGTACGAGAAGCGGATGGGCTGGGATTTCAAATGGGTTTCTTCTTACGATACAGATTTCAATTTCGATTATCACGTGTCTTTCAGACCGGAAGAGTTGGATAGGAAAGAGGCCTTCTACAACTATAATTTGCAAGATTCGAACAGTTCTGAGCGGGAGGGCGTCAGTGTATTTTACAAAGACCCTGCAGGCCGCGTGTTTCACACCTATTCAGCTTATGCGCGTGGCATAGATATGTTGAATGTGGCGTATCACTACCTAGACCTAGTTCCCAAGGGAAGAGACGAGGTAGGTCATGAATTCCCTCAGTTTTGGGTACGCCGCCACGATGAGTACGGCAAATAGTTGGGATGGAAATTATTGTCGTAATAGTAAAACATATTATTTGTTCTATGCTTTGTCTTTCCTTTACATGGATGACCTACATGAACAATATGTCTTTCCGACCAGAAAAGACTGATTCACCTTAAACAAATTATTAGTATCTTATATTGGAAAGCTTTGATTTATACGGGCCCGGAGGGACTAGTCTGAAATTTCATGTGGTTCCTAATTTTCAATCAATGTACACTTTTAATATTGAATTCGATGATTATCAAATTGGGCCTTAGGGATTTGAACCTTGCATGTAAAGGGGGTCAAGGAACTTGTATTATACTTTTCTGGTTTTACTTTATTGAATATGAATCATCTTAAAATCAAGAACATTAGAATCTCCGAAATCTCAATCAAGAGCTATTTTGTAGCTTTCTTTTTTTCACTTTATGTGGAACACTTGAACTCTAGAATTCTGGGTGTCTGTAATAAAAACCTCTCCAGTTTTGTTGTTTATGGCAATATCTTCAGGTTTGTTAAATTCGCCTAAAGAAGAACCTTTAGAGCCCCATATTGTTATCAAAGTACCGATCCCATCAAATTTTTGAATACGAGATTCCAATCTATCAATTACATATACAAATCCTTTAGAATCAACGGCAATTCCAGGAATGCTATCCGAAAACTGACCGTTTCCAGTACCATAAGAACCCCACATTGAAATAAACGTGCCATTCCTATCGAACTTCTGAACTCTTGAGTTTCCCATGTCCGTGATATACATATAATCTTCCGAGTCAAAAGCAATACCGTGAGGTCTAACAAATTGCTTGTTTCCTGATCCAAGCGATCCCCATTTTTCCATGAACTTTCCTATATTATTGAATTTTCAGATCCTGCCCTGTCTGTGAGGTAAACATATCCATACGAATCTACAGCCAATTGGTGAGGTTTCCGATCGGCTCCTGCACCGCCAGTATCATTGAAGCCCCATTTTGTAATAAAAGTACCGTTATCATCGAATTTCTGAACACGATGATTTGCAAGTTCTACTGTGTAAACAAAATTCCCTGTTGGCTCAACTGCAATATCATGTAATTGATTGAATTGTCCATCCCCATTACCTTTTGATCCCCATTTTTCGAGCAGCGTGTGATTGGAAGAAAATTTCTCGACGCGATTGTTACCAGTATCTGTGACATATACATTACCAAATAGATCTATTGCAAGACTATGAGGATTCATAAACTGCTTGTCTCCTGCACCTTTTGATCCCCAACTTCTTTCAAAAGTATAATTTTCTGTTAGATCTTTTTTTTGGTCTTGTTGTTGAGCAAATACTATTAGTCCAGTACCGTGGTGAAAATTATCTATATAGAAGGAGAAATAAAAAAGGGAAAGAATGAACGATCCAATTAGTAATCCAACAAATGTCCTCTTACTTCTGATAAATCTAAATTCTGTCATATTACACACCATCTGTCAGGCCAACTAATTTAATAAATATTAGGTAGTACAGTTGTTTTACATTCTCAATACGATGATATCCAGGTATTTCTTGTGTATGTTTATTTTATCCCTTTTTTGTTTTTGATAGTTATAGATCGTAAAAAATAATCTATTTTCCTGTAAATTTTGTGTAAAATTGACCAAAAAACGATCTATTCAGGAGACGATAGTGCAGTCATAGGTGGTAAATTAAATAGTTTTGTTATTGTTTGTGTAAAGCCGTTACTATAAATGATACAAAAAGATATCGCCACTGAACTGCTATTACAAAGTAGCGGTTAACAATTTTAATTTTGGTATTGCATTGAGATCGATTACTGACTGAGTTAAATGACGAATAAATATATACTCATTTGATTATTGTTGAAATGATTAGACAAGCGTAACAGATCATTTATTTAGTTTAGACTTTAAAAATAGAAATCAGGAATGCCAAGAAATACATTTTTGAGGCTTACCGTAGCAACTTTAGCAATATGGTTAGTAGCTGCCACTGTTATGAGTAGTTCTATCCTAATCTCACCTCATAATGCTACAGGGGCTAATGTACAAGAAACTTATGTATTTGTTAGAAAGTGGGGATCCCATGGAACTGGAGACGGTCAATTCCAAAGAGTACATGATGTTGAATTTGATCCTTCTGAAAAATACGTGTACACAACAGATAGAGATGGTAATCGAGTTCAAGTATTTGATAAGAATGGAACATTTCTCTTTAAATGGGGATCAAAAGGAATAGGTGATGGTCAATTTACTGTACCATACAGCGTAGATGCTGATTCTAAAGGAAATGTTTGGGTTTCTGATAGAGGAAACCATCGTATTCAGAAATTTGATAAAGACGGCCAATTCCTTTTCAAATTTGGTAACACAGATGGACATCCAAGTAGTGCTCTGGGAAAATTTGATAATCCAAGACAAGTTGCTGTAGATAAAGATGTAAAATTTCTTTATGTGGCAGATTCCAAGAATAATAGAATTCAAAAGTTTTATACAAACGGTACCTTTGTGAAAAGTTGGGGTTCTAAAGGAACTGGCGATGGCCAATTTAATCTTCCTATTAGCCTTGTTATCGATTCCAAGGGTAACATAATTGTTAACGACCTTGGCAATAGTCATATCCAAAAATTTGATACGAACGGAAAGTTTCTTATGAAATTTGGTTCAACTGGTACAGGTGATGGCCAGTTTTCACAGATGGAACATATAGCTGTAGACAAATTCGACAACATATACGTAAATGACCCACAATCAGGCCCTAGTGGCAGCGGTATACCACGAGTACAGAAGTTTGACACTAATGGTCACTTCATTACAAAATGGGGATCAAAAGGAATAGGTGATGGTCAATTTGTAGATCCAGAACATCTTGCGGTAGATTCCGACGGGAATGTTTATGTTACTGATAGACATAACAATAATATCCAAGTTTTTGCGCCAGTCAACAGGACAATTACTGGAAACACAACTGTTGAAAATATGACAAGAGCAAATTCCTCTGTCAGTGGGAGTTGAACCTTGTTGGTAAGTGGGGTCAGCTGACTCTAGTGTAGCGTAGAGTGGACCCAAGAAAATGTGAATCATTTTTGACATAATTTTCGGGCCCAACGTCAAAAAATTGAAGAACCACATGACGAATTAAGATTTAGTGTCTGTATTATTTTCCCTAAAGGTAAAACTTTTAACCATCAATTCAAATTCTGGTAAATATCTTTCAAATTCATTCACCCCTGCGATAAATCTAATAACGTATGGTTGGTTATTGTGTAGTAGGAGATATTCTAGTAATCTGATTTTTCCGGAAGTATCATTCTTGCTACCATCAATTCTAACAGCCTTTTCTTTACCCACTATAGTATCTTGATGTGATATAACATTGAGCGAGTCGTCCTGATTCATTCTGTATTTTACATACAGATCCAGAGGAGCATTCTTTACAGAGTAGTCGGAAGCCTTTGCAAATACTATTGCCGCACTTCCGTTATACATTGCAATATCACTTTTTTCCTGAATAAGTAATTCGGCAAAATGAACAGGAACCAATACCACGGAAGTATACGAAGTAACTCCTAATACATTTTCTATAGGTGGCTCCGGGGTTTCGGTATAGGCCCAGGTCTCAGGTATTTCGATAGAAAAAGGAAGACCTTTGAAACTTTCCGCGGCATATGCACCTTGCAAGAGAGGTAATGAAAACAATAACAATATTGTTGGTGACAAGAGAAGAATTAAGGACATGTTCCTAGCAGCAAATCTAATACTTTTAACCATTTCTTCAAATCACTGTCAATATTTCCTTATCTTTTTTCGACAAAAATTTTGAATACATATAATTCTAGTATAGATAGGTCGGCATTGAAGCAAGAAACCGACTAGAAAACGTGATAATGGCTCACAATATTGTTTCGGGCCCGGAGGGACTAGTCTGAAATTTCATGTGGTTCCTAATTTTCAGTCAATGTACACTTTTAATATTGAATTCGATGATTATCAAAATGGGCCTAAGGGGATTTGAATCCTGCAAGTAAAGGGGTTCTATGAACTCGTATTTAGCTTTTTTTAATAACAATGGGGAATTAACCAAAAATAAGGATTACAAAAATGAATTTACTCCGAAATGGAACCAGTGGGATTTGAACCTTGGTGGTAGATGGGGTCAGCTAACCTTGGAGTAGGACAAAATTGGTCCCTAGAGGATGTGAATTGTTATTGACACTAATTTTAAGACCAATATTTTATCGATTCCTATCATTTTTCTTTATTGACAATAATCATAAAATGCAGCATAAACTGCTATCTCAATCCTCTGCAATATGAAATCTCAATGATATTTTAAAGCAATGTCCTCGATCACATCGGCAACATCTCTGGACCTATCAAGCGCACTCTCCAGCGTTTCATAAACCTCCTTGGATTTTATGATTTCTATGGGGTTATCAGTTTCAAATAAGTCTGCAATTGCAACCCGATAGACGTTATCCCCCTCGTGTTCACATCTGCTAATTGCTTTAGAACGCTGTATCAAATTTTCACGCTTCCCCTTATGTAATTCAGTAGAAGCTTTGTAGATCTCTTGGGAGGCTGTCAATAATAGATTAGCTAGTTCCTGCATGTAGCGAGAAGGCTTCTGAATTTTAAAGAGCACTAGCCTATCAGAAGTGCCATACGTAGCGTCAAGCACTTGGTCAATGGTACTCGTTAATTCTGAAATGTCTTCTTTGTCAAGAGGAGTGACGAATGTTTTGTCTATTATCGTAAACAGTTTATGAGTCAACTGGTCGCCTTCATGTTCCAAATTTTTCAATACAGTGTTTTTTTCTTTAAGTGTGCTATAATCGCTAATTGACTCGGCAAGAACTGATGTCGCCTTTACCAAATTACTTGCCTGATTTTCCAATACCGCCATAATTTCAACATCATTTGCACGCACCCACGAAAGCCAGCCGCCTGCCATGCGGAATGGTTGTTATGATGGTTATAGAAACCTTTCCTGGGTCATGGCAGTTCCATATATTAGACAGAGCAGCAGGAGAGTATTTTGCGCTTCGGAAAAGATCAAGCTTTGCTGCTTCAGTCACTTATTACATTAAATATATCATATTTGTTTATAGGCAATTAGTTGTCCTCAGAACTATTAATACTGGCATATGGTACCATCGCTGCTGCTTTAGCATTTGATTTTATTAATGGTTTTCATGATTCGGCCAATGCGATTGCAACGGTTGTTGGAACTAGAGTACTCAGGCCACTGCAGGCCGTTGGTGTAGCGGCGATCGGAAATTTTGCTGGCCCGTTTATTTTTGGAACTGCTATTGCAGCTACAGTCGGAAAAGGCATTATCCAACCTGAATTTTCTACAGTTCCCGTTATACTGGCAGGGTTAGTGGGAGCGATTCTTTGGGATGTTATTACTTGGTATTTCGGTCTGCCATCTTCAAGTAGCCATGCACTCATTGGCGGTCTAATTGGTTCTGCGTTGATCGCAGGTGGCCTTCAGGCTATTGTGAGTGAAGGAGTTGAAAAAGTATTGATTTTTATGGTAATATCTCCAACCCTTGGATTTGTCATTGCCTATGTATTTACTATATTGTTGATGTATTTTTTCCGTCATAGCAGTTCGAGAAACGTCAGCAGTATTTTTGGGAGATTACAGATCGGTTCATCTATTTTTTACTCTTTGACCCACGGGTCAAATGATGGTCAGAAAACAATGGGAGTCATTACTGCATTACTAATAGCAGGTGGTCTTTTAGATTCAAGCTCTTTTCATGTTCCTATTGCAGTAATTCTTGCAGCAGCGGGTGCTATTGCACTTGGAACATTCTTTGGAGGTTGGAGGATCGTAAAGACTATGGCATTCAAATTAACAAACTTGAAACCTTATCAGGGTTTTTGTGCGGAAACAGCAGGTGGAGCAGTATTAACATCTATGGCGTGGTTGGGAATTCCAGTAAGTACCACACACTCGATTGCTGGTGCTATTATGGGAACTGGTACAGCAAATAGGATATCAGCAGTGAGATGGGGTCTTGGAAAACGAATTATTTACGCTTGGATTATCACAATTCCTGCTAGTGCTTCAATTGCAGCGTTGACTTTGCTTCTGATAAAAACAATTGGGTTTGCAAGATAATATAAATTAAAAAAGAAAAGGATTTGTTCCTTATGATATTGGGCTTCCTTTGAAAGTTATTGACTTGATCGTATCTTGTTCAAACTTTACTACATTATCTGGTAACGGAAGATATGCCAAACTTGGCGCAAGTTTTTGACCATCTGTTATTGACCATGATATGAAATCAAACATTGCCTTAGCTTTTTGAGGCGTAAAGTTTTGGATTATTGCTCAATTCTTTGAACTGAAAAACATAAAGATGGTGCAGCTGTATTGATCATGTAGTAGGGTCCTGTTGATCGTCTATAAAGCTATTTCTTAATATTTACAAAATAGGCAAAAAGGAAATAATTTGTTAGCCTATGACTGTGGAAAAGCAATGGTTCTGGGGAACGCGCCTACTATAAGTGGTGAGCCGACTATACTATTTGTATTGGTATCAATAACCAACACGTTGTCCTTATCATAGTTTGTGACATAATGTTTTGTGACAAGACTCTAAGTACGATCGCAATGGCTAAAATGATAATAAGATATTTGTGATACATCGATGAACTATATAAGACGCTTGAGAACTCTGTTGACCTGACAAAAGTGGATAAAGGCCACCTTGAAAAAATTCGCAGAAAGTATATGAAATACAAGCAGAACACAGGGGCCGAGATAAAGGGTGTCTACTACATATCTAGGGAAGAGCCTGTTCATTCCATTTACGAGAATGCTGATTTCTCGCCAAATACTATCAAAGATTCGATTAGAGACGGAGAATTGAAGACAGATAAAATACTCAACGAAATTACTAAAAATAAGTAATGAATGGTCAGTTGATACTGATTGGGAGATCCGAACAAAATTTTATTTATCCATTATTAAGTTGAGCTGCATACATAATTTTTGTTTTTGGCAAAAATAATAACTTAATGTTACCTTTTCGTTTTATTCTCGTAACGTTGGTACCGCATTGTTGCCACAACCTTACATCCACCCTAGTTTCATTTGTCATAAATTTTCAATCCTGTTACTTCAATAAAATAATTTGGAGAATAACTTAAATATTGTAACTGTGCACAAGGAAAAACAATGTATAAATTTCAAGTGAATAACAAAGTGCTATTTTCTTTATTCTTCGTTTCAGTAACCCTCGTTCTTTTCTCTTCTTCAGTGATTGTATTTCCCAATCAGGCAGTTGCAGCAGGAAAATTTACCATTGATCCTAAAATAAATATAAAAAAATTAAATAATCCTCAAAAACTGAAGGTTGTAGCATATTCTAACGGCGAAAACAAAACTAAATATCTGACAGGTAACGATCTGAACTCAAATACTGCTACCGTTTCTTTCCAATTTAATCAGAAAAATAAACTTGTCACTGCTGTTCATAGCGATGAATATTTTGTATGTGCCTACGACCTTAATGCACAAACAAATGAGATGATATCTTATTCTTGCATTGAGGGTAATCTTGAAAATCCATCTGGAAAAAATCCAGTAAACATAGGCTCCGGGCCTGTGGTTACTTTGTCTACCGGGCCGTTCAAACCTGTCAATGGTGGGCAAAATGATATAATAAAGAATCCAACTATTATGGTCTGGATAAAAGATCTTGCTGGTAAAAAAGATCTAAAGGATATCAAAGCGGTTGCCATGATTAAAGGGGAATTTAGGTCTAAGATAGTAGATGCACGAAAGATGCTGGAAAAATCAAAGGACAATATAATAAAGGTTCCACTCCTTTTTGACAAGGAGCCTGAAATTGGTCCAATCAAAAAAGGAGATTTTGTTTTTGGTTGTGTCTCCGCTAATGTGTTAAAACCAGTTGAGGGAACAGAATGCGAACATAGAGTCATAGACCATACGGGACACATATATAACCTAGTGGCAAGACACGACTAGAATGTAAGCAAATTTTCTTCAATCACCTTGTTGCATTTATGACATCCGCCTTCCTGAACCATTTTTCCTATTTCTATAAGTGTAATTATCTTTGGTTAGTGTCTCAAACTATTGATAGTATAATGCATCGTTCTCTATTGGCTTGACGATATTACTTATACTAATAGAATATTTGGCAAGCTCATCAGAACTATTTGATGATTTAGAGATTTTTGTGAACTTTTCAAATTTGAATCCGTATCCTTCTTGCATTATATGTAAGGAATATGTTGCATGGAACTGCATTGAATGCAATTCTGTGGAATTTGTTATTCATTCCATAAATTATTGCATACAAAATTCGCGATTGATTTTGGAGCAGCAAAGTTACGAAGTTACCAAATTGAGTAGCGGAGTAAGAAATTTGAGTTATTATAGTTTTATTCATTCATTCTTTGTTCATATGCGTTAACTTGTTCCCTAACCTTTTGACGCAACCAATCAATGGGAATAGGTTTTTCGATGAATAAATCTATAATTCCCTCTTTCATATACTTTTGAAATACTTCATCTTCTTTAACTTCGTAAGCGCTAACTAGTATCGTTCTAACATTTGGATTGAGCATTCTAATCTTTTTTAGCAGTTCTAATCCATTCAGATTTCGCATTCTTAAGTCAGAAATAACAAGAGCATAATCTTCCTTGTTATCCTTAAAATGCTCCAAGGCAGTTACGGGATTGTTAAAACAAACAACTGAGATTCCATTAATATGGCCATATATGGCGTCTTGATATAGCTGGGTAATATCAAGCTCGTCATCTATGATACCAACAATCCTGTTGTTAATGGTCATTTAGTCCTCTACTCATCGGCTTCTTGGTCCGATTGATCATCTGACTCATTGATTTTCAGCCAGCTCCCTACTCAAAGAAGATAACGAAGTTTCATTGGATAACGTCGCTTCCGACAATGTATCATTAGATTGAGAGGAAGAGATTAACGTAAACGACGGAACCAAAATGAAGCCTAAAGTAATTAGTGTTATGAACAAGTTCAACTTCAAATATTTCAATAATGAATCATTATTCATATGCGAGAATCTAAATATAAAGTAGACTATTTGAGGATCTATTCAATCGTATGAGCACTGAAAATCATGAAATAAAGCGGCTAGATTTTGCTTTTTTTTATTTGGCGTCCTTATTTTCCTCGAACAATCCTATTGTATTACTTTCAGTGTCCTTGAAGAGTAACGTGTAACCAATTCCTGGTATCGCCGTTTTAGGCTGAATAATTCTTCCACCGCCAGCCTCTATTTTGGAAGTATATTGATCAGCCGATGAAACATTTATGAAAGGTGTGATCCACTGTCCGATCCTGTCGCGCTTAGATAAGCCTCCATCTATCCCAAGCTCATTTGGTTCACCCGTTTTGATCTCCCAATACTCCATAGGCCCAGCCCACTTATTGATCCGCCAACCAAAAACCTTATTGTAGAAGTTTACTGCTCGCTC
>VBPX01000060.1 GCA_005877075.1 Nitrososphaerota archaeon
GATTATGATTGCTTATAATTATCAAGTAATGTTTCACAATAATAGAACAACAATATTCTAAAAATGAATGAAATTAATTCCTAAAAAATTAATTGAAATAAATTAGAAATTATTTTCTACTCAACCTCCTGTTTTTTCATTACCTAGAAAAAGATAAATAAATAATCATGACACACTTGACGAATCAGGTATTCTAAAATCACATGAGAATAAATAGGATAAGTCAAAAATCTTTGTTAATGGTCACTGTACTTTGGCGCGAATGCTGGTTAAAGCCTCTTTCAATCTATGACATTGAAACTGAGAGTTGCAAATCCTGTAAGATAACATTAGAAGATCAAGATTTCGTTACATCATGTGAATTTTGCGATATTGGGATCATGCATGATAATTGTGCCAATAGTCACATCTTGAATAAACACAAGGATGACGTTAAAAAGAAAATAGAATTACATAAGGATAAACGATTACATGATTATCAATAACTCACAATGTGTTTAGGTCCTTTGATTCCAACGAGCAAAAATAGAAAATAAAGTGATTTACACAAAACTTCTATCAATTACTAGAAACTTAATACCAATACTTATAGCCTATAAAGCTAAAGCCTTAGCCCAGCATTTATAGGTCTTAATCTCAATATTATATTTAATATCAAAAAGTAGCCCAGCATTTATAGGTCTTAATCTCAATATTATATTTAATATCAAAAAGTGTCAACCATTACAGAGAAGGAGCAAGCCGGTAATAGTAGCAAGTTATTGTATTTGAGGGACTTTAACGAAGTGTTTGAATTTGTAAAGCTAGCTGTCAATTCAACATATAAAATGAAACGAGCTGGTTTGAGCTTATTGCTTCATGGAATGCCCACAAGAGTGGGAGCGTATCATGTTTTGGGTTCAAATGTGATTGCTGTCAATAGTTTCGTACTTGACTTGGTAAAAAAATATTCAACTTCTAATGATGAATACAATTCTTATTTATTCACGGTGCTTTTACATGAGTATCTCCATAGTTTTGGGATTTTGGACGAACAGAAAGTTAGATGGATGACTGTTGAAATTTGCAAGAGATTCTTTGGTCAGAAACATACCGTAACAATTATGGCTGAAGATCCTTTGAAGATTTTTCCTCAGCTAGGGTTGGTCAGCTATGATAACTTTGAAAATAAATATGAAATCATCAAAAACTTTGATAACACAAATCAAACTTACATTCAATAGTAGAAGAAAATTTACAGTAGTCATTGATTGACTATCTAGCTTTGCAATTCTGACAAGTAACGACATTTGAATTTTATAATAATTGATATAATATTAGTTCTATGACAAAGAAAAAAGGTGAATCTTAATTTGAGAATATCATTGGTTCCATTTCGAGTATAATTTCTTCTTCTTCTTCTTCCTTATTGATTGCATTCTTACTCTTGGGTTTCACGTTCTCAGGGACTTCAAAATCATAGCACATTGTATTTCTAAATGTATTATGGTATTTGTACTATAAAGCATTTTTGAGACCTGGAGATCGGCAAATATTCTTGTGGGATCATGCTCAATCCTGTACTTTATCTATGAGTATTTCGTATGTTAGTTCTAGAAGGAGTCTCCTTTGCGAAGGTATTGATTTAGGATTGTCCCGATAAGCTACTAATAGTTGAATCTTCAATTAACAAATGATGTGTGACACCGCAGTCATAATAGGCAAGGAGCTCTCAACTTATTCCTTTGGTGAGAAACACCCACTGAATTCTGGTAGACTTGATGCGTTTTGGTCAAAAATTAGGCAATCAGATACTATGAATTCGAGTAATATGAAACTGGTTCCTCCTGTTCTAGCAGATGAAATCGCAGTATCATCTTTTCATGATAAAGGATATATCAATTTTGTAAAAAACTCTTCAATAACAGGACTTGGTTATCTGGATCTTGGCGATACACCCTCCTTTAAAGGAGTGTTTAATGCTTCTTTGTATGTGGTAGGTTCTACTTTATTGGCTCTTGATATTGTCATTAATAAACCGAATGGAGTAGTTCATGCATTTAACCCAATTGGAGGCCTTCACCATGCAAGAAGGGACGCAGCTGGCGGTTTTTGTGTATTCAACGATATAGGAATCGCTATTATGTATGCTAGGAGTAAATACAACATAAAGAAAATTTTGTACATAGATATAGATGCTCATCATGGTGATGGCGTCTACTACGAATTTGAGGAAGATCCTGATGTATTTATAGCGGATATTCATGAGGATGGTTCATTCTTATATCCGGGAACTGGATTTGAATCAGAAATCGGTGTAGGACTTGGTAAGGGCACTAAGCTAAATTTATCCTTACGTCCTGGCGCTACTGATCATGATTTTATTTCCGCCTTTATGAAGATTGAAAATTTTATTAGTTCTATGAATTTTGAACTAATCATATTCCAATGTGGAGCGGATGGATTATCAGGAGACCCATTGACACATTTAGAATATACTGAAAAATCACATAGATATGCTGCCCAGGTATTGCATAGAATTGCTCATGAGAAATCTGACGGAAGAATTATTGGACTCGGTGGAGGTGGATATAATAGGCAGAATTTGGCTAATGCGTGGGATCAAGTCGTAAAATCATTTATTTCAAATCCGATAAATAAAAATGGTGAAACGTAGACAATTAGCTTTAACCTAGTTTTAGATAGAATTAACTCGCTGATAAATCGATGTTATGCTACAGGTTCATCATAATAATAGAAGCTACCTCTAGCATCGTTATTCACAGGTCTCGAGGTTGTTTGAGCTATGCACTAATTCTCATAAATAATCATAAGTTCAAGGGGCAGCTAGGTTATTCACAATATGTAGTACCCAAAAGAAACATTTTTTATTTAGGAAAAGTAAAAGATTATTGGCTGAATGATAAAAATGTCTAATTTATCAAGATATTTGATTCTGTTAATCTTGGGTTTATCACTATTCCTATTATACCCAATAAGGAGCAATATGCAGTTATCTTTTGCACAAAATAATCAAGCAATATCTATTACGGTAGCTAATTCAAGCTATGTGCCTCTAACAAATACTGAGGCAAACCAAGTTAGAGTGCATGTAAAGTATACGGTTGAAGACAAATCAATAGAAAATCAAAAAATAAATGCGGTTATGAAAGTGTATGGTCCAAACGGAACATTGCTACGAACAACTTCATTTCCAGGTGGATTTACTGCTAAGAATAATGGCGGCGTACAAGGACTTAAGACCACATTCAATGACAAGTCATTACAAAGCTTATTAGCAAATATTACTTTCACTGACTTGGCAAAGACAAAATCATTATCAAATGCAATTACAGTCAATCTCAATCTTGAAGAGGCGCCAGCAAAAGGAAATACATCGTCAACGTCAATACAAAATTAATAACTAAACTTTACTTTGATTATGCTTATGCTTATGCTTAACTCGGTAACAGATAAGATAACTTGTCAGTTATTAGATGTTCAAGTTTCTACATAAACAATTTAAAATCTGACCTGAAACTGAGAATATTGACAAACCGATGTATTGTTAAGAACCGATCAAGCAAATGAAGATTCGCTTAATACTCAACTAACCAGTGATGACCATCTATTGCATGCTCTTAGGCTCTAATTAAAGGCTTAGGATATAAAATAGCTTAGATTTCTGCTCTTTTTCTTCCGTCCTCAGTTAAGTTTATTTTAGTTCCAACTATTTTTTTTATATAACCAAACGAGGTTAATTCATCTACGATATTGTCAGTCTGTTCATCCAGTAACCCAACTTCTTTTCCAATCTCATATCTGTCAACAGTCTCAACTCCACTATTTACGGTCTTTTCATATAGTTTCCGAAGAATTTTATCTCCAATTTTTTCGCCTTCACCTGACATTATATCTAGTACTTTAGCGTAACGATATTTATTTAGTTTCGAAAGGTCCACGTGGTATAATATTTTAAAAGGATATAATCTAGCATAAACTAAGTATCAGTGGCTAGTAACTCCTGAACTACGCTGCTATCAAATTCGTTCCATAGACGGCATCATTTACAGTGACTATGACCCTGTTCCTTCTTTTTCTGTCTCTTTTAAGGATTCAATTATCTTTGCTCTTTTAAGGATTCAATTATCTTTGCATTTACATCATCAATCTTCAAATTTTCTTTTAGATAACCTGCAAAATCACTAGGTGTAATTATACCCAGCGGTTTGTTTACATCATTATCTTCTACAACAAGCAAATGTCTGACTTTATTTTGTATCATTATATCAGCAGCAACTCCTACTTCCGATACGGCGTCACTAGTGACTAAGGTATCAGACATTATGTCTTTTACTGTACTGTGCTTACTGCTTGCGTCATGAACACATACCTTTGTTACTAAATCTCGTTCTGTTATTATGCCCACAGGTTTGCTATTATCATCAACAACTACTAAGGAACTTATCTTTTTATCTCGCATTTTCTTTGCTGCCTCTTGGGCTGAACTAGATGCTTCAATCATCTCTAGTTTCTGAGTCATTAATTCACCTATTGTTGTCATAATACCTACGCTAAGAAGGGTTGATTCTTATCCATATAAAGATTGATAAAGTAGAGTTTAAAATAAAACAAAAAATTAAGTCCCCTCTCTTAAAAGAACTTCGTATATTATATTCTAAGAAAGTCAACTGCAATTAGTATATGAATCTAGAGCAAGTATTACAGCAAGAAATCGAGAAATACAAAAAAAATTGAAAGTTAACTATTCAATTTATTGAATTGAAGGGCTTCCCTGTGGTTCATCGGAACTGGTCGGAGGTGCTTTATTGTTTATTGTGCATAATGAGATAAGTACAAAACACATAATACATTATCTCGGTGGGTCTTATGTGGCCCACTAAACACCAAAATTCTTTATCTAATAATTGAATCGTTTTATAGTTTGTTGAGCACATTATTACCAACATCAAATACCTAACTACCGAATATCATTCTGGTGGGCTTGGTGTCAAGGGCCCATCAGTCTTTTTATATTAGTTGTCCCTCATAATGGTCACCTACGATGTCATAACTTGGTGGGTCAATCGAAACGTTGGTCTCTATTGTCTTTCCATGGCCCACCAGTTTCAGTAATCTTCTAAACTGATTAAACTTTTTTATTAAATGTTGGTCATAATAAGACAAGTACAGAACAGAAGACATAATATACGATACGCTTCGGTGGGTCTTACACGATGACCCACCAAACACCAAATCTCTTTCCTTCTCCTAACTCTTTAATGTCAGCATCCTTTTTTCTATCAAATTATTTCAGGAATAATATCTTTTTTCAAATTTATTGTACATTTATTACTATATTTAGTAACTATTAATTTTATTATACTTTATGAACTCAACGTAGGAACATTTTACCCATGTCACTTAATTATATTACAAAAAATTGTCTATTGATACTTATTGAGACTTTTTGAATGAAACCAAAGAAGTAAGAGAAGCAGAAATGTGACATTATCTATCTTTCCGCTTCTGTTTTTGTTTTGACGCTGTCTCCTACTTTTACGTATTTGTTAACGCCAACCCTAACCTGTCTCTGTTCACAATTTTCACAAATAAATATCCTTCTGCCTCCAATATCCTCGAACTCACCCGCTGATTCTCCCTCTACTGCAACTGTTCCAGTGGGCGTAAGATAACCAGTCTTACATATGGAACATAAGTCCAAATCGCCGCTCATTTCTTAGAGAAGTTAGATAACACGCAGCACAGTTTTAAGTATTATGCTACTTTAGGATGAAAACAACCTCTTTGTTTTTGGATTCAACTTTTTTCCTACTAGTATCCCATTTATTTGCCATTAATGTTAACTATCAGTTCCTTCAAATTTGAAGCGTTTGAAACGAGACTAGACTGAAACTTCGGGCCCCCTAGCCATTCTCGGCGTCAGCATCAAATTTGGCCTTACCTTCTTTGTATATGCATTTCAAACACCACCACCTGCCAATTCTAGTTGGGTCATTTAGAGGAACCAACCGATCGACCGAATCTCCACAGTTATCACATTTTTTACCTTCATGATTAATCATTAAATCGACCATGAGGAATGTTAATATTTAAAGATACTTTTTTAAGTATAACAATCAAGATGTTTGAAGTAGATGGATGAAAGCATCCGAAATTTAATTGATATTGGACTATGAGTAGGAAGGATTAGTGCTTCTTTATGAAGAGACTATAAATTAATTCATTATTTTCTATCTTTCTCTGTGATTTTCAAGATTCTCTATTATGTTTTCCTGTCCAACAAGGGAAAAGTTCCAAGATTACAATCCGAACTACTTTCTTATATACAACTAGAATCAAATTAATTTGAACAGTAATTCCGTAAATTGGAAACTGAACTATTAGACTGAAATTATCACATACTTAAATACTATTCCTCTCTATAATATTCAATGTTATCAGTATCTTGTAGAGATGTGGGAGTTGACTGTGATTTCGTAGGAAAAGGTGAAACAGAGAAAGAATTAATGGATCAGTTAGTAGATCATGCAATAAAAGATCATGGGTATACTCGTGAAGATGTGTTCAAGCCTGAGATGCAGGAAAAAATTAAAGCCCATATCAATAAATCATAAAATTGATTGACTAAATCTTCTCCACTATCCACTTTTTTTAATCTATTTTATTGTTACTGGTTCTGTAATTAGGAATTACTCTATATACTATTCCACTTGTGAGTAACTAAGATCTATTATTCTCGTCAATCAAGTACTACTGATGTGACCTTTCCGATTATTTACTGGAATCCTCATTGTCAACATGCTTATTTGCTTATCTTTCGATCTTTGGCTACAATAATTATGCTCAATACAATAAAAGGAAGTTGAAATACTTCTACTGCAATTGCTGTTTCACCTATTGAACCACCCCTACCATTAATTGGATTTCCTGGAAACCTTGTAATTACCCAGACTAAGACCAAGATCAATGTTACTCCAATACCCACATAATACCAAACTCTATTCCAACTTCTGATAACAGGAAGAGCCCAGAATATTTGAACCAATCCTCCGACCAAGAACAGAATTCCTGTATTAAGGTTTCTGTCAATTACGTTTGTGACCAATGTGAGATGCAATATTCCTGCTATAAAAGTACTCGCAGAAGCGCCATAACGCAATAGATTAGAAATTTCTCTCATATTTTTCGTATTGACATTTATCGGTCGTGTTATAAAAAAGAATCGGTCACTAAATTGAATTATTTAAATGTGTTGAATAAGTCATATAGATCGGATTCTTTTTTACTATTCCCTTATAAGGTAACTGATTTCTTTGATATGAAATGAATTAAGAAAAAGTAAAATTGAAAAGAATTTGTGTAAATAGTATCATGATAAAGGTAGGATAGAAAAAATCGATATCTTAATCTCACTGACCTTGTATGAATTTGATTCTTGGTTTAATTGAATTATAAATTTGATATTTTTTGTTTTCCTCTAAACTTATTAAGATTTCATGAACAGAAAGACTCGTTTTATATGGTACTTGAAGATGATATTTATTTTCTGACATCTACTTGCATAATGTATCTTATTGTGTATTTCTTTCCATTAATTCTTTACCACATTCTAACTCTTACTAATAAGATTAGTTCGTTACAAAACAGGGAAAAATTTTTCTTTCTTTGTTTTATGTGTTGGAGGTCAATCACTGCAACTTGCATTAAACAGTCAAGACCATCCGCTAGCAGCTACTGTCATATACTCTGGTCGTCTAGTAACAGAAAAAGGAATCCTCGCAAATATAATGTGGCCCGTATTGGGAATTTTTGGGGACCAAGATAGGTCAATATCAGTTGATACAGTAAAGGCATTTGAGTTATCACTAAATTCTAACGGAATAACAAACGAGATATACATCTACAAAGGAGTTGGCCATGCTTTCGCTAACCCTTCTGGTGAAAATTACGCACCAAAAGAAACTCAAGATGCTTGGCAGAAGACATTGTCTTTCCTAAACAAGTTGAGTTCGTGAGACAAATCGTAGCATATTATTTCATACTTTACCAAATGCTCGTGGGGTATTCAATTGCAATGAGTTCTAGATTTATTTGCAATCTGATATCAGGTCGTTGGATTCGAAAATTGTTAATGTCTTTCTACATTTTTGCGTAGTATTTTGAATAATTACATAAATCACTTAAATTCTCAGATGTACCTTGATAATTGCAATGTTTTTTACTCTAAAGAGTAGGAAGAGCTGAAGTTGGCTTTTAGTTTTTATAATTGAGAAAGACGTCAAGATATAATGCAAAAGAAAAGTATTGTATCTACAAAGGATGAATCAAGAGAAAAATACAAGGATAAATTCACTGGAGATTTCCGAATTAAGAGTATCTTAGATAAAGATGATTCCAGCGAGCAAGAGATGTATTATGTGACGTTTAAGAGTGGTTGTAAAACTAGACCTCACATACATGCTTCAGATCAGATATTAATTGCCACTGAAGGAAAGGGTGTTGTAGTATTCGCTAAAAGGATTTTGATTGAGCCTGATGAGATTACAAAAACAGAGATAGAAATTGAAAAAACAGTCATGATGGAAAAAGGTGATGTTATTTGTATTCCGGCTTTTATGTTGCACTGGCATGGTTCCATAGATAAGAAGGAAGACTTCACTCATATTGCAATACGGAAGAGGACAGAGACGGAAAATATTTGGTTCTGAGAGGCTTTCTTTTGTACTTTGAAAACTAGATAATTTGTAATCCGAATCTTAATAGGATTAAATAACTAGCTCTTTTGATAGAAACAATCATTATTTCATTGATATTACCCACTTGCATGAAAAATTGGCGAATTGCAGCTCAATCAATCATCATATTTCTGGCTATCTATACTATCGTTGGATTGGCATCGGTGATCCCATCGGATGTTTCTGCCGCGACAGTAACTAATGGTACAATATCTGAAGAGAGATACGTTGGACAGAAAACAGAAATGTCAAATCCAGCTTCTCCATTAGTTACACCTCATGGCAAAATTCCACATCAAATCGTATTTGCTCTTCCTTTACGAAATGATAGCAAGGTCTGGACTGGTACTGTGACATTCACTGCAAGCAAACCTATAGAAATAGAAGTATTGCATAATTATAAACCTCGATCCGTTATAGATACCGAACATGGTGAACCGTATCACGCCACTTTACCTAATAACATGACAGTCGCGATTTCTACCATGACCATGTTTTCAGATACTCCTGTGAAGCTCACAGGTACTCCGATAAGTACAGGCTCTTTACAATTCACAGGAAGTGCGTTAGTTTTTCATAAGACTCGCGGTGAACCATTTACTGTTACCTATACGGTAGACGCTGTCACTAGAACACCTAATAATTAAGTCATTGGGTAGAACAATTTTAACTATAATTGTAATCTATAGGCGGATAAATCGTACTATCAGATATACTATATATTAGTAATATGTCTTTTTTCAATTGCCTCTATTCTTCCACCATATTTTTTCTTGTATTCTGATTTACATGAGGTACAACAGAAGAATCGTTCGTAGTTAGCAAATCTTAACACTTGCGGATCACCAGCAATAGTACCACGACAAAAGTCGCAATCGAGCAATATCTTTATGCCTCTCTTTATTTTCTTCATGCGTTGAGTTTGGTTGTCAATTTGTAATTCAGAAATGGGGATTCTGTTTTCAACTTTTCCAAAGTCAATGAGTGGCACTACTGCTTTTATGAATCCTATATTTTGTAGTCTTTCAAATCTTGCCTTAACGGTAGGAGTAGTTATCCCAGTTTCCCGAGAAACCTGACGGAATGACTTACGACCGTCCTTGGACAAGGATTTTATTATTGAAACATCATAGTCGTCTAGTTCAATAGGCAAGATTACAATGAAAAAGGACTCCTCGTTATATTAAATTTAACATTTGTAAAGTCCTAATGTTATATTTGTAGTTGTTTTAGTATATTTGTATGGCAAAAGATCCCGTGTGTGGTATGTTTATAGAAGAGAAAACCGACTCCATTCGACACACTGTTGATAGTAATGAATACTTCTTTTGTAGTACCCAATGTTTAAACGAATTCAGAGAGCCTGAAAAAGAACTAAAAAAACTAAAGATTCATGTAGCAGTAAGTGTAGTCCTATCAATTCCAATCATAATCCTAAGTTTACCGCACATGTTACCAGCACAGTTTGGACATCTACTTCCAATGGACATGATGCATAACTCTAGCTACATTATGTTTGTACTGGCTACACCCCTGCAATTTTGGGTAGGATGGAAATTCTACAAAGGTTTCTGGGAAGGTATGAAGGCAAAAGCTTCTAATATGGATACACTTATTGCGATCGGAACTACTGCAGCATATTTATATAGTGCAGCAGTAACAATTGCTCCAAACTTTTTTCCGTTAAATTCTGTCTATTTCGAAACGTCTGCTGTAATTATCACACTGATTCTTGTAGGTAAATTACTCGAAACAAGAACAAAAGAAAAAGCCTCCAACGCAGTTAGAAAACTACTGGATTTGCAGCCTCGTATGGCAAAAGTTTTGCGGCCGAGCAACAACCCATCAATAAAATCTTTGGAAGAGGTAGAAATTCCTATTGAAGAAATTCAGGAAGGAGATATATTGATGGTAAGACCCGGCGAAAAAATTCCTACTGACGGTACGGTGATAGAAGGCTCTTCTAATGTTGACGAGTCTACCATTACCGGTGAAAGTATTCCTGTAGATAAGTCAAATGGTGATGAGGTTATTGGAGCAACTATGAATAGTAGTGGGTTACTAAAAATAAAATCCACAAAGGTAGGACAAGATACGGTACTTTCACAGATAATAAAATCGGTAGAAGAAGCACGAACTGGCAAAGCTCAGATACAAAGGATGGTAGACCAAGTTGCTAAATATTTTGTTCCTGCGATACTCATTACTGCAATCGGAGTAGGTTTAGGATGGAATCTTATAGGTAGTATAGGATTTACATACAGTCTCTTGGCATTTGTTTCTGTCATAATCATCGCATGCCCTTGCGCCTTGGGAATTGCAACGCCTGCTGCATTGATGATGGGTTCTGGAAAAGCTGCCCAATATGGTATACTATTCAAAGGTGGAGAGTACTTGGAGATAGCCAGCAAAGTAAATATAGTCGTATTTGACAAGACGGGAACGCTAACTGAAGGAAAACCATCTGTTACTGACATTTATGATATTTCAGGCATGGGAGAAAAAGAACTACTGAGACTGGCAGCTATTGCAGAATCAGGATCTGAACATCCTTTAGGACAAGCAATCGTAAGGAAAGCCAAGGGAGAAATGATAGTCCCAAACCCAAATTCGTTTGAAGCGGTATCAGGTCATGGGCTTAAGGCGATATACGAAGGACGCATAATTTTAGTGGGAACCAGAAAGCTGATGAGTGAAAGTGACATTCCAGTTTCAGATACCGTAGAGACAAAACTGAAGGAATTTGAAAACATGGGAAAAACTGCTGTATTAGTAACAATAGAATCGAAGCTAGCAGGAATTATAGCACTTGCTGATACAATAAAGGAAAATGCAAAAGAAGCTATCAACGCACTCAAGTCAAAGGGTAAAGAGGTTATAATGCTTACAGGAGATAATGAAAGAACTGCAAATCATATCGGAAAAAGATTAGGAATCGATAGAGTAATCGCTCAAGTTCTACCTCAACAAAAAGAACAAAGAATTTCAAGTCTAAAATCTGAAGGGAAAATAGTTGCTATGGTGGGGGATGGAATTAATGATGCGCCAGCATTAGCAAAAGCGGATTTAGGGATTGCGATAGGATCAGGGACTGACGTTGCAAAAGAAACTGGAGGTATCATACTGATAAAGGGAGATGTTAGAGACGTCTTTATAGCTCTCCAACTTGGAAAAAAGACAGTCTCCAAGATAATACAAAATCTATTCTGGGCATTTGCTTACAATACTGGATTGATACCCATCGCTGGAGGAGCTTTAGTCCCGTTCCTTGGCGTAGGAATATTTGGATGGCTTCCAATGTTAGCAGGCGTCGCAATGGCCCTGAGCTCAGTAACGGTTGTAGGTAACTCCATTTTGCTTGGGAGATATAAACCACCATTTCTACCGACAAAGAAGGATTGGCAGTCTACTAGAGTTTCTCAAGTGAATCCAAATGAGGAAATAGAAAGAGACAATATCTTGATGCAAAAAAAATAGAACAAATCAGCTGTGATCGTCTAATGTGAATATTATAAATGGGAATTTGCACGATAATAAATAGGGCTTTCCGTAGTATAAAATGGTGATACTCAATACTTTAGAGCAAGCATCAATTAAAGTCTCTCAACTTACGATATTTTGTTTTATAATAAAATAATTAAAATATTGGATAATTTTATTTAATATAATTCCTATTATAGCTGTATCATATAAATGGAAAATACTAACACTACAAAAGCTAATTATTCATTCGTGGCTGATGCTATGCTTGGTAAAATTGCCAGAAAATTAAGAATGTTTGGATTTGATACTTTTTAAATTCATCAAAATATACAAAAAGAATCGTTTTAACAAGTGATAACGCGTTATTTAATAGATGTAAGAAAAAAGGAATTGATGCAATTCTAACTTATAAAAAGACAGAAATAGAAAACCTAGTTACAATTCTCAGCTCCTTAGGTATTAGATTTATTAATCTACAACAGTTACCTTATTTATGTACTTGTTGTAATGGTTCGTTAGATACAATTACTGATAAGAGTTTAATCAATCATGAAATTCCAATCCATGTCTTAAACAATAACAAAACGTTTTATGAATGTCGCAAGTGTAGCAAGATATATTGGAAAGGCAGCCATATTGAACATATTTCCCGTTTAATTAAAAGAATAAACTCAGAGTTATCATCTTTAACTAATTTAGATTAATAATGAATTTTAATAAAATGTCCAGTAGGGTAATAGAATCCATTTAAGTATGATGACTGCATAAGAATAGAAAAACATGAAATGTCCATGTTGTGGTGACGAATTAATATATGATAAGGAAACTGAAAAGACTATATCGTACAAGTGTTTGACTTGTGGATTGAAGAATACTGAACTCAGGAAAAATATATAAATGGAATATGGTCGTCTGTAAGAGACAACTCCATCGTACTATTGTTTCTCCATATGTTATTTTTATCCTCGTACTCAATAATAGAGAAAAAGTGAATACAATTGAAGAATCCTTTATCTTAATTGTGGAAACTCTAGGCACGAAAACAGATCCAAGCTGTTACCAAATGTGCATTTTATCTGAATTAGGTCTGACTTTGAATCGAAGGCCTCTTTGATGGAATTATTTACCAACTGTTGTATTTTTTGGTTTATTTGTTCGTTACTCGCAAAGGGATTTGCTATCTCCATCCCTACTGAAGAATTTGATGTAGAATTAGAGAGTTTTATATAGCCTACAATAGAGGATTTCTCGAAATCATCAACTATTGATGAAATTATAAGATCCTTAGAATCCTTTATGTTCATCGGAGATCCAGTAATACTATATGAAGCATCAAACCCTGCTACAAAGGATGCTTTATGTGTGATTATAGTAGTACTCGTGGCAACTTTTGACACTTCAATATGAGCCTCATCTTTTGTAGTATCTTTACTTCCAATCATACTAGAATTTTGTGCAAACGCTGCACCACTGATTAATAATGAAATAACACTAACGGTAAGTACTGATATAGCGAACTGCCGAATTGGAACAACGGCCTTATTAATTTTAATCATTAGCATTTTTTCATTTGTTCTGTATATAACATTTTATTTAGAAAGTTCAATTGTGTTGTTTCCTATTCCTAAAAATATAAACCTGATTCAGTAGTTTGCTATTAGATTTAGTTGTAATCTATTTAGTTGTAATCTATTTTCATAATAAAAGATCAATAATATTGTTCATTGTACAATCCTTAAATATTGACTTTACATTTTCATCCATTCTCTTGCTTCAAGATATCCTATCAGTTTTATCATCTGTTCCATTCTGTCTTTACCTCCCACATTATTGCGACAGACTTTATAGTGTTCCATTAATTGGGTATGTTCTTCATGAGATAGGCTACCTTTTTCTTCTATTAGATCAAAGAATACTTCTTCCTTGCCTGTGTGACTGTTAATGAATACCGAATATGCATTTAAGAACCTAGCTACCGGTTCCTTAGAATTAATACCACTCGTCCAAGCTATCAAATTTTCAAGTAACATGTTAGCAATCCTTCTACCAAGTTCATGTTCTATCAAGAATTTTCGAATGTCTTCAGAATAGTCATCCTTTTCCTTCATCTGTGGAAAATATGCCTCCTCTTCCTTACCGTGGTGAAACTTATCAACAAATTCCTGTATAAGTATTGATATTATTTTGATATCTTCGATCGGAATTACTACATTATTGTACAAGCCATCAGAACATTTCTTTGCAATTATACCAAGTCTATTAACCAATAAGTGATCTTGTTTTAGGTCTTTCGTGGCATTCAAAATCATTCAAAAAATAATGCATTTGCTTGTTTATCCAAATCTAAGCTAGCAAGGAAAATAATCCTAAATCTAAAAATCGATGTATAAACGATTAAAAAATAGTTCATGAATAAACACATACTCGACTTCTTAATATTTATTTAAAACATGATTCTATAGTATCTTGTTGAATCGATTTTACATGTAAAAATGAGTAGTAATACATAAAACTATAGAAACATTAATTCGTTTTCGCGTGCTATATTTGCACATTTAGTCTAAAATTAAACCTACAAATATGATTAGTTTTGTGTAATTATCGGTTATAACGGAATTAGCGATTCGTGTGGAATTGTCATTAGCGGGCACTAATGGCCATGAGAAGATGATATTCCTCTGGAGCCAGGATGTTTGTTAGGAGATGGCTTTCCTACTTATTTTCTAGTTTATTAAAATTACTCCTTCATATCAGTTTCTGAATTGAGGGGTCAATTTATTTATAGTAGATTAGCACAAAATATGGAGCCTGAGGAATCATCGGAGTGGTAGTAGGTTGTTAGGATTTGATCTCTAAAAACAGGCTTGTAGCCATAGTAGATGATGAAGCAGATATCACTAGGCTTTTTCGTGACGCTTTAGGTGTTGTTAGTGGTATCACAATTTTTACCTTCACAGATCCTATAATAGCACTTGAACATATAATGATTAATAAAACAAAATATGTATTGATAATATCTGATTTAAGAATGCCCGGACTTAATGGAATGGAATTAATTAAAAAGGTAAAAAATATGAATCGTTTAGTCAGAACAGTTTTAATGACTGCCTTTGATTTTGACGATGAATTATTTCAGCAGTATATTGAAACGCAA